>NZ_JBFUHY010000021.1:0-74975 GCF_056402155.1 Pseudomonas sp. P4_C1 | reverse complement strand
GATCGACTCGGGCTGGTCTCAATACTGGACACGATAACCCGGCTTAACCGCTTAACCTGAACCGCCGTATACGGAACCGTACGTACGGTGGTGTGAGAGGACGGCGGATGTAAATCCGCCTCCTACTCGATTCAGGCCCCATATCGACTGCAGCGCTTGCCCAACAAATGTCTGCGGGTATGCTGGTCACCTGCCGAGGAGATTGAAAATGGCCTACGATTTTGACCTATATGTGATTGGTGCCGGTTCTGGCGGTGTGCGGGCGGCGCGGTTTGCTGCCGGGTTCGGCGCGAAAGTGGCCGTGGCCGAGAGCCGCTACCTGGGCGGGACCTGTGTGAACGTCGGCTGCGTGCCGAAAAAATTGCTGGTCTACGGTGCGCACTTTGCCGAAGACTTCGAGCAGGCATCCGGTTTTGGCTGGGGCCTGGATGAAGCGCAGTTCGACTGGGCGACGCTGATCGCCAACAAGGATCGTGAGATCAATCGCCTCAATGGCATTTATCGCAACCTGCTGGTCAACAGCGGTGTGACCTTGCATGAAGGCCACGCGAAGATCGTCGATCCGCATCAGGTCGAGATCAATGGCGAGCGCTTTAGCGCCAAAAACATCCTGATCGCTACCGGCGGCTGGCCGCAGATTCCGGAGATCCCGGGGCGCGAGCATGCCATCAGTTCCAACCAGGCGTTCTTCCTCAAAGAGCTGCCCAAGCGCGTGTTGGTGGTGGGCGGTGGCTACATTGCGGTCGAGTTCGCCGGGATCTTCCATGGCCTCGGTGCGCAGACCACGCTGCTGTATCGCGGTGAACTGTTCCTGCGCGGTTTCGACGGATCCGTGCGCAAACATTTGCAGGAAGAGTTGACCAAGCGCGGCATGGACCTGCAATTCAATGCGGACATCGAGCGCATCGACAAGCAGGCCGATGGCAGCCTGAAGGTCACGCTCAAGGATGGTCGCCAACTGGAAGCTGATTGCGTGTTCTACGCCACAGGCCGTCGTCCGATGCTGGACAATCTCGGGCTGGAAAACACCGGGGTCAAACTCGACAGGAAAGGCTTTGTCGAGGTCGATGAGCTGTATCAGACCGCCGAGCCGTCGATCCTGGCGCTGGGGGATGTGATCGGTCGTGTTCAGCTGACACCGGTGGCGCTGGCTGAAGGCATGGCGGTTGCACGGCGCCTGTTCAAGCCAGAGCAGTATCGTCCGGTGGATTACAAGATGATCCCGACGGCGGTGTTCAGCCTGCCAAACATCGGCACTGTCGGTCTGACCGAAGAAGAGGCCCGCGAAGCCGGCCACGACGTGCAGGTCTTCGAAAGCCGCTTCCGGCCGATGAAGCTGACCCTGACTGAATGCCAGGAGCGCACGCTGATGAAGCTGGTGGTGGACGCCAGGACCGACAAGGTTTTGGGTTGTCACATGGTCGGCCCGGACGCCGGTGAAATCGTCCAGGGCCTGGCGATTGCCTTGAAGGCCGGCGCCACCAAGCGCGACTTCGACGAAACCATCGGGGTGCATCCGACGGCCGCCGAAGAGTTCGTCACCATGCGTACGCCGGTCGCCGGTTAATCGTCCTTCGCTGCGTCTGCCGCTGCCGCAAGGGTCGCGGCCAGACGTACGCGCTCTTCGAGATCCACCCGGGTCTTGGCCAGATCCATTTCCAGTGACTTGTTGAGCTGCGACTGCTCATCGACGTTCTGTTTGAGTGCCTGGCTTTCCAGCAGGGCAACACGCAGGCGTTCCTGGAGGAGGGTGCGTTCGCCGTCGACGCGAGTGGCCTGTTCCAGCAACTGATCCTGACGGCTATTGCTTTGCTTGAGCTGTTCTTGCAGCAGGCTCAGCTCGCGCAGCGTGCCGCGGTTTTCAGTCAGCAAGCGTTCATTGTCACGGTGCAACTGGGTGATTTCATCCTGGCGTACCAGTGCGCTTTGTTGTGCCTGGCGCAGTTCCATCTGTATCTGTTGCACCTGGCCTTCGTGGCGACTCATTTCCTGTTCGCGCTGTTCCTTGACCGCATTGCGGTAGTGCTCCAGTGCGTCGCGAGTGTGCAGGTGTTTTTCTTCAAGGGAGCGGATCTGCTCGTCCTTGTCTCTCAAGCGCAATTCAAAATCGGCCAGCGCCTGGTTCAGTCCGGCGTTGCGGGTTTGCTCCGTTTGCAGCATGGCGCGGGTTTCGTGCAGGGCCTCGGACTCCTGAGTCAGCGCCAGGCTCTGAAATTCGTATTGCTGGTGCAGTTCGCTGTTGGCCTCTTGCGCTTCGCCGAGCTGATGTTCCAGCGACTTGCGTTGTTCTTCGTACTGCGTGCGCGCCTGATCGATAGGTTCCTGCGCCTGCTCCTTGAGTCGTTGTGCGAGCCGCGCCACCAGCGCCATCAGTTCGTCGTCAATCGGCTCTGTCGGCGCTTCGACAGGTTCAAACCTGTCATCGAGCTCCTTGAGATAGCGATGGATCGTGGTTTTCGAGCCGGTATTGCCCATCTCGATGCGTACTGCATCGATGCTGGGGTTTTCGCCGCGGGCGAGGATCGCCAACCGAGCGGCTTGAACCACCGCTTTATTTACACCGCCGCGTGCCATGAGTTCTCCCGGGTTTTGATGATGTGGTACGTACCACGTAAATACACATTGTACCATTCAATCCATAAAGTTAAATACTGAATGCTATTAACGCGGGATATACTGGTATTACCCCGTGTGATACGCCAAGTACCGGTTTTTGACCCGTCAAAACGGTATGAATTCAAGAGTTGACCCCCATGACCGAGCTGGATCGTTACCTGCAGGCTGCGACACGCGACAACACCCGCCGCAGCTATCGCGCGGCCATCGAACACTTCGAAGTCACGTGGGGCGGTTTTCTGCCGGCCACCGGCGACAGCGTGGCGCGGTATCTGGTGGAGCATGCCGGGGTGTTGTCGATCAATACGCTCAAGTTGCGGCTTTCGGCGCTGGCGCAGTGGCACAACAGTCAGGGCTTTGCCGATCCCACCAAGGCGCCGGTGGTGCGCAAAGTATTCAAGGGTATTCGTGCGCTGCATCCGGCCCAAGAGAAGCAGGCTGAACCCTTGCAGCTTCGGCATCTGGAACAGGTGGTCAGTTGTCTGGAGCTAGAAGTGCAAACCGCCAGGGCCGCAGGCGACCGACCGGGTTTACTGCGGGCCAGGCGCGACATGGCGTTGATCCTGCTGGGCTTCTGGCGCGGCTTTCGCAGTGATGAGTTGTGCCGGCTCCAGGTTGAACACGTTCAGGCCAGCGTCGGCTCCGGCATCAGTCTCTATCTGCCGCGCAGCAAGAGTGATCGCGATAACCTCGGCAAGACCTATCAAACGCCGGCCTTGCAGCGGTTGTGTCCGGTGCAGGCCTATATCGACTGGATTACCGAGGCGGCACTGGTGCGCGGACCGGTGTTCCGGGGCATAGACCGCTGGGGGCATTTGGGCGGGGAAGGATTGCACGCCAACAGCGTGATTCCGTTATTGCGCCAGGCGTTGGCGCGGGCGGGTATCGCTGGCGAGCTTTACACCAGTCACTCCTTGCGTCGCGGTTTTGCGACCTGGGCGCATCAGAGTGGCTGGGATTTGAAGTCGCTGATGAGCTATGTGGGCTGGAAGGACATGAAGTCGGCCATGCGTTACATCGAAGCCAGTCCGTTCCTCGGCATGGCGCGCATCACGGAAAAGCCCGTGTCACCCTAGATACCGTTTTCTTCTATTAATACAGCTGGCTAATAGCGAAAGCCAATCAGCAGCATCAGGTTTGCCAATGAGCCAACCGTCCGTCGAGTGGGTAAAGTTCTCTCCATCAACTTCTTAACCCATGACGGAGAGTCAACGATGCCTATCATCAACAGCCAAGTTAAACCGTTCAAAGCTGACGCATTCAAAAATGGCGACTTCGTAAAAGTCTCGGACGCCGACCTGAAAGGCAAGTGGTCTGTGGTGTTCTTCTACCCGGCCGACTTCACTTTCGTCTGCCCGACCGAACTGGAAGACCTGGCCGACAACTACGACGCGTTCCAGAAGCTGGGCGTCGAGATCTACAGCGTTTCCACCGACACCCACTTTGCCCACGCTGCCTGGCACAACACTTCGCCAGCCATCGGCAAGATCCAGTACACCATGATCGGTGACCCGACCCACGCCATCTCCCGCAACTTCGACGTGCTGATCGAAGAAGCCGGTCTGGCTGACCGTGGCACCTTCGTGATCAACCCGGAAGGCCAGATCAAGATCGTTGAACTGAACGACGGCGGTGTAGGCCGTGACGCTTCCGAATTGCTGCGCAAAATCAAGGCTGCCCAGTACGTCGCTGCTCACCCAGGCCAGGTTTGCCCGGCCAAGTGGAAAGAAGGCGAGGCCACTCTGGCGCCGTCCCTGGACCTGGTCGGCAAGATCTAAGTCTGTGACGCGCTTCATCAGGGCGCACTTGCGCACCTTCTAAGCAAGCTGCACCGCCCAATAAAAACGCCCGGGCAAGATTCGCTCGGGCGTTTTTTTGTCTCAAGAATTCAAGGAAATCGCCCGTATGTTGGACACCAATCTTAAAGCCCAGTTGAAATCGTACCTGGAACGGGTCACCCAGCCGATCGAGATCGTTGCTTCCCTCGACGACGGTGCGAAATCCCGGGAAATGCTCGAACTGTTGAAAGACGTTGCCAGTCTTTCCACCCGGATTACCTTGCTCGACAACGGCGATGATGCACGCAAGCCGTCGTTCTCGATCAATCGCCCGGGAGCCGATATCAGCCTGCGTTTCGCCGGCATCCCGATGGGCCACGAATTCACGTCCTTGGTGCTGGCCTTGCTGCAAGTCGGCGGTCACCCTTCGAAGGCCAGTGCCGAAGTGATCGAACAGATCCGCTCGCTCGAAGGTGAGTTCAACTTCGAGACTTACTTCTCGCTGTCCTGCCAGAACTGCCCGGACGTGGTCCAGGCGCTGAACCTGATGGCCGTGCTGAATCCGAAGATTCGCCACGTCGCCATCGACGGTGCGCTGTTCCAGGCTGAAGTCGATGAGCGCCAGATCATGGCGGTGCCGAGCATCTACCTCAATGGCGTGAACTTCGGTCAGGGCCGCATGGGCCTGGAAGAAATCCTCGCCAAAATCGACACCAGCGGCATCGAACGCCAGGCCGAGAAAATCAGTGCCAAGCAAGCTTTTGATGTGCTGGTGGTCGGTGGTGGCCCGGCCGGTGCCTCGGCGGCAATCTACGCGGCCCGTAAAGGCATTCGCACCGGTGTCGCGGCGGAACGTTTTGGTGGGCAGGTGCTGGACACCATGGCCATCGAAAACTTCATCTCGGTGCAGGAAACCGAAGGGCCGAAACTGGCCGTGGCCCTGGAAGAACACGTCAAGCAGTACGACGTCGACATCATGAACCTGCAGCGCGCCGACAAGCTGATTCCTGGCAAAAACGGCGAACTGCATGAAGTCCACTTCGCTAGTGGCGCATCGTTAAAAGCCATAGCCGTGATTCTGGCGACCGGTGCACGGTGGCGTGAAATGAACGTCCCGGGCGAGCAGGAGTACCGCAACAAAGGCGTGGCGTACTGCCCGCACTGCGACGGTCCGCTGTTCAAGGGCAAGCGCGTGGCAGTGATTGGCGGCGGCAACTCCGGCGTTGAAGCGGCCATCGACCTGGCCGGTATCGTGTCCCATGTCACGTTGCTGGAATTCGACGTGCAGTTGCGCGCCGATGCGGTATTGCAGCGCAAGTTGCACAGCCTGCCGAACGTCACCGTGATCACCAGTGCACAAACCACTGAAGTCACCGGCGACGGCCAGAAGGTCAACGGCCTGCGCTACAAGGATCGTCAGAGCGACGAATTGCGCAGTGTGGAGCTGGAAGGGATCTTTGTGCAGATCGGCTTGTTGCCGAACACCGATTGGCTCAAAGGTACGATCGAGTTGTCACCCCGTGGCGAGATCATCGTCGATGCTCGTGGTGAAACGTCGGTACCGGGTGTGTTCGCCGCCGGCGACGTGACCACCGTGCCGTACAAGCAGATCGTGATCGCAGTGGGCGAGGGCGCCAAGGCTTCCCTGAGCGCTTTCGATCACTTGATCCGGACTTCCGCCCCGGCATGAATCCTGGCGCTGAAAACACAAAACCCCATGAGTGATCGTGGGGTTTTTTGTGTCGTTCACATTCCTGAATCTGGAATGCTTTCCTGTGGGAGCGGGCTTGCCCGCGAAGGCGGTGCTCCAGTCACCATCAATGCTGAATGTGCCGCCGTCATCGCGGGCAAGCCCGCTCCCACAGGGGATTTGCGGTGAAGCTTAGAGCGGTGCTGGCTGAATGATCTCGACCCAGTAGGCGTCCGGGTCCTTGATGAACGCCAGGCTCTTCATACGACCATCGCTCAAGCGTTTCTGGAAATCGCAGCCCAGTGCTTCAAAGCGCTCGCAGGCGGCGACGATGTCCGGTACCGAGATGCAGATGTGGCCGAAACCGCGGGGGTCGGTGTTGCCGTTATGGTAGGCGAAATCCGCATCGTTCTCGGTGCCGTGGTTGTGGGTCAGCTCCAGAATGCCGGGTATCGATTTCATCCACTCGGTGCGCGTGGCCGCATCGGCCGGGATCTGGTTTTTGTCGACCAGTGCCAGGAAATACAGGCTGAACTCGGCTTCCGGGAAGTCGCGTTTTTCCACCAGGGTAAAGCCCAGAATGCGTGTGTAGAAATCCAGGGACTTGGTGATGTCCTTGACCCGCAGCATGGTGTGGTTGAAGACAAACTTCTGTGTGGCGGCGTCCGGTTGGGCGGTGACGCCGGGGAAGGTGTTCAATTCGTGCAGGCTCATGGGCCCTCCGGGAAATATGTGGGCTAACGAATGGCGACAATGATACGCAAGGGCTCGGACATCACCAAACCCAAGCAGTCGGCTATTGCCTGGCGGCCGGCCTGGGCCCAGACTTTACGGCTTGATCCGTGAGTGCCCAGTGCAATGATTAGATTCCATAAACTGCTGTTCATTCTGTTAAGCGTGCTTTCGGTGGCTGGCGCTGCGCGTGCCGATGCGCCCGTAGTGACCTGGCCGGAAGGTTGGCAGGTCGAAGTCGTGCCTGAATCGGTGTCGGGGGTGAGTCGCCAGCGGGCGGTGAAAAATGACCAGAATGGATCGCCGCTCATGGTGATGGAACTGACCATGAGTCCGGTGCAAAGCGATCACCAGGTAAACCTCGAAGGCGTATTGCTGGAGATGCGCAAGTCAGTTCAAAAAGACTTCTTTCAGGGCGGGTATCAAAGTGTCTGCACGCGAATTCATGCGACTACGCTGAGTCGATTGGCCGCGCTGGAAACAACCTGTACCGTCACGCAAAACGGCAGGCATGTGCTTTCTCAAACATTGGTGGCCGCGGTGGATGCCGATAAGGCCTATGTTCTTTCCTACGCCGGGCAGGCCGAGGCTTATAAGGCGAGCCAGGATGAAATAGACGCGGCCCGTAACAGCTTGAAACTTTAGTAAGCGACAGTGCTTTTTCGATGCATGAAGAAAATTTTAGATATCCAAATGGATTAAGCACAAAGTTGGTGGCAGTCAGGTAGTTGACGGGTGTCCGCCCCTGGCATATTAGATAACCCATGAAAAAGCCCTGCATAAGCAGGGCTTTTTTGTCGCCGCGAGAGTTAGCCGCGCAGCCAGGAATCAACGGTGGCTGCACCGTACTGTTCTTTCCAGGCTTTCAGGCCGCGGTGGTTGCCGCCCTTGGTTTCAATCAGCTCGCCGGTATGCGGGTTCTGATAAACCTTGACCACTCGGGCGCGGCGGGTTTTAGGTGCTGCTGCCTGCAGCAATCCGGATTTTGCCGGGTTGGGATCGAGAATGGCGATGATGTCGCGCAGGCTCTTGCCATAGGATTTCATCAAGCCCTGGAGCTTCTCTTCGAATTCGATTTCTTTCTTGAGCCCGGCATCGTTCTTCAGGGATTCCAACTGCTTGAGCTGTTCTTGAAGGGCCTTTTCGGCTGCACGAAATTCAGCGAGTCTGGACAATATCTTTACTCCAATAGTGTGTTTGGCTGATACCAACCGCAAACAAAGCTATAAGCCAAGAGCCTTGTAGCGACTCGGTGATAGTGGCTCACCTGTCAATTTTGCGCAGGCATGTAAAATTGTAGTAGTTAATTGGCCAAGAGTAAATCCTGTCTTTTTCTTCATGTAACGGCAGTAGTGTTTTGATTCAAATTGGTGCGTGTAGTCGTTGTTTTCTCGGTTAAATCCGCTAGTTAATGGTTGCTTAATGCACTAATGAATTCCGCACCGGGCATGGGTTTGCCGAACAGATAACCTTGCAGGAAGTTGACCTGACGAGCACTCAGGTAATCACTCTGTTCACGGGTTTCGACACCTTCGGCCACCAGGGCAAGGTCGAGTTTGACCGCCAGTTCGATGATGCTGTCGAGGATGTGGCTGGAGAGTGTGTCGATGCCGATCATGGCGACAAAACTCTGGTCGATTTTCAGAAAATCGACATTGAACTGCCGCAGGTAGCCAAGGCTCGAGTGGCCCGTGCCGAAGTCGTCGATGGCGATTTTCACGCCCAGTTCGCGAAGTTGCTCCAATAGTTGCAGGGTGATGGCCGTGGGCTCGATCAGTTCACGTTCGGTCAGTTCCAGCACCAGATGGATCGAGCCCGGCTCGAACGCATCGAGAAACTCGCGACAGTCTTTGACCAGTTCCAGGTCCTGGCAATGGCTGGCGGTGATGTTGATGCCGATGTGGAACGGCTTGTTGAATCCGGCGGATTGCGGCGCGAGCAGGGCGGCGGTCTGTCGCATGAGCGAGCGGGTCATCGGTACGATCAGCCCGGAGTGCTCGGCAAACGGGATGAACAGATCCGGACGCACCAGGCCTTCTTTCGGATGTTTCCAGCGCATCAGCACTTCAGCGCCGGACCAGTGTTTGTTGTCGCCATGCACCACAGGCTGGAAATATGGAATGAACTCTTGAGCTTCCAGTGCCCGTTGCATTTCCTGGGTGGGGGCCGATGAGCGCTTTTGCAGGAAGTGACCGATTGACCCGGCAATCACGCCAAAGAAAATCAGCAGACTGAAAAGCGGTGGATATTCGCTGCTCATGTATCGCCAGGTTTCGCCTTTGGGAAAGCCGGCTTCCACGGCAAAAGCATAGTGCCGGGAGGTCAATCGACTTTGTGCAACGGGCAGGTCAGGCGCGGCTTCCCTGTGAACCTTGCCGTCGGCGGCTATCCAGTCCGGGCCAACTTGCAGCAAGAGCAAGGTCTTGCGGCCGATCAAGCGCAGAATATTGCTCAAGTGATGACCATCGAGATTCGCCAGTGCACCTTTTTTTCCTTCACTCAGGCGGTAGACCAGCAAGGCGGTGTCGGGCGTCACCGGATTGCCGCTCATGAGCCATAAGGCGCCCTGGGTGTAGTCACCGGGGTTGACCTTCTCCTGGTAGTCGCCGAACAAAGAACTGCAATAGAGATTGTTGTCCCACACCAGACTGGTCGAGCGCACGAATGGGCGGCGAGTGACCTGCTCGCGCAGGGCCAGATTGACATCGCCGCAACTTTGGCCGGCCAGCGGCAGTAGTTCACGAGCGGCCTGGGCGGTGTTGTCGAGCATCAAGTCGAACTGGCGAATCGCTTCTTCGGCGGTTTGTTCGGCGCCTTGTTTGAGCGCACGCCCCGCTTGCATGTAAAGAATGGCGACCCCCAGCAGCACCGGGAGCAATCCACTGATCAGGGTGACAGCCATTCTTGTGCTGCGACTGCGGGTTTTGGCTTTCAGCGGCATTCGCGAATCCTGTCACGAAGAAGTAATGCTCTCAAACGCTGGCAGGACAAAACGCCTCCCATGAAGAGTTCGGGTACGGGCCATGATAGTTGGCCCTTGGCGGTTATGCCGCTCAACGCCAGTCAAGGCTTGCGGCCAGTTTGATAAAGGCCAGCGTCGCGGGTGATGCCTGGCGTCGATCGAGTACCGCCAGGCCGACCTGGCGCAACACTGCCGGCGACAGCGGTTTTTTCACACAGCGGCCGTCAATTTGATCGGGCAATGAACCTTCGGCAACTACCGTCACCCCGTCGCCACGAGCGACGACATCCAGGGTACTCATCAACTGCGAGCAGCGATAACGGATGTTGGGCGTCAGCCGGGCCGCCGTGAACAGGCGTGAAACCAGCTCCGAAGAACCGGCCTCGGTCAGCACAAACGGGAAATCGCACAGGTCCTTCAGGCTCAGGCTGTCGTGAGCCGTCAGCGGGTGGTCGGCGGGCAGCAGCGCGACCATCTGGTCTTCGATCAACGCGACCGTGTCGAAACGCTCCTCGGGCAGCACCACAAAGCCGATGTCGATCCGTCGTTCCTCCAGCCACTGGAGCACCTGGCGGTCGGGGCCTTCGTCGATATGCACCTCTATGCCGGGATGGGCGGCGCGGTACTGCTGCAGAATCAACGGCAGCAATTTGATCGATGAGGTCGGGCCGAAGGAGCCGATGCGCAGCGTGCCGCGTTTCATGCCCCGCGCATCGGCCGCTTCCTGGCGCAGGGTGTTGGCCAGGCCGAGCATCGCTCGGGCGCGCAGCAACAGCTGCTGGCCAATGTCGCTCAACTCGACTTGGGATTGATGGCGGCGCAACAACTCGACACCCAACTCCAGCTCCAGGGACTTCAAGGCATGGGACACCGCCGATTGGGAAATACCCAGGCGATTGGCCGCTGCCGTGAAGCCGTGGAGTTCGGCCACGAGGGAAAAAACCTCCAGTTGAGTGAGGGTCATGAGTGTTTGCTCATTTTACGATGACTGGGTATTAGCCAAATGATACGTCATCTCTCCAATTTCCGGTCCTGGAATCCATGACGATCTGTGAGCAAAGCCTGGCAAAACCCTCGGATCTGCCGGTGTATCTGAAACTGGCGGCGGTCACCATGGTGTGGGGTGGCACCTTCGTTGCCGGACGCTATCTGGCCAACAGCCTCAGCCCGCTATTGGCGGCCAGCCTGCGGTTTCTGCTGGCCAGCGTGGCGTTGCTGCTGTTTGTACGCATGGCGCGGACACCGCTGGTTTGGCCCAACCCCCGGCAATGGCTGCAATTGCTTTTGCTTGGCTTTTTCGGGATCTTTTTTTACAACCTGTGCTTCTTTTACGGCCTGCACTACATCAGCGCCTCACGGGCATCCTTGATCGTGGCGCTGAATCCGGCGGTGATCGGCCTGGCTTCCTGGCTGCTGTTCAAGGAGCGTTTGAACCGGGCCAAAGTCGCCGGTATTGCGATCTGTATAGCGGGCGCGAGCATGGTGATCGTCAGTCGCAACCCGCAGTTAATGGCCGGTGGTGCCGACGCCTGGATTGGCGATCTGCTGATTTTCGGCTGCGTCCTCGGCTGGGGCATCTACTCGCTGTGCTCCAGAGAGCTGAACCACACGCTGGGGCCGGTGCAAACGGTGACGTATTCGATTCTGCTGGGCACGATCATGCTCTGGATAACCTGCATCGTCCGCGGCGAGGTGAGTATCGACGCGGTCGCCAGCCTGGGTGCGCAGCAATGGTTGAGCCTGTTGTACCTGGGTGTGCTGGGCTCGGCGCTGGCCTATATCGGCTATTACGACGGCATCCGCAAAATCGGTGCGACGCGTTCCGGGGTGTTCATTGCCTTGAATCCGCTGACGGCGGTTCTCCTTGGCGCACTGCTGCTGGGTGAGCCGCTGACGCTGGCAATGTGTCTGGGTGGCGGGCTGATTCTGACGGGGATTTTCCTGTGCAATAAACCCCTTGCACGAGCAGGGAAAAAGGGGATTTGATACAGAAGGCGGACAAATTGATTTACGCTGTGTAGAATCGGTTTACGCATACAATAATAATCGTCTTCTGGCAGCAGAAGCCTCGCCCGCAAGAGCCTTGGGTCGACAATGAAGATATTCGGGTTTCAACTGATCTACGGTGACTTTCTCGCCCGCAGCGTGCGGGGCATCTCCTGTGCGCCACCCACCGGTCTCAGCATTGCTAGCAACTAACATTTGTTAATTCCAAAAGCATGATGAGGCGCCGACCATGGCAGATTTATACGAAAACCCAATGGGCCTGATGGGCTTTGAATTCATCGAGCTCGCATCGCCAACCCCGAATACCCTGGAACCGATCTTCGAGATCATGGGCTTCACCAAGGTGGCGACCCACCGTTCCAAGGACGTGCACCTGTATCGCCAGGGCGCGATCAACCTGATCCTCAATAACGAACCCCACAGCGTGGCCTCGTACTTTGCGGCCGAGCACGGCCCGTCGGTGTGCGGCATGGCGTTTCGCGTCAAGGATTCGCAAAAAGCCTACAAGCGCGCCCTGGAACTCGGCGCCCAGCCGATCCACATCGAAACCGGCCCGATGGAGTTGAACCTGCCGGCGATCAAAGGCATCGGCGGTGCGCCGCTGTACCTGATCGACCGTTTCGGCGAGGGCAGCTCGATCTATGACATCGACTTCGTGTTCATCGAAGGTGTGGACCGCCATCCGGTCGGTGCCGGCCTGAAGATCATCGATCACCTGACCCACAACGTGTATCGCGGTCGCATGGCCTACTGGGCCAACTTCTACGAGAAGCTGTTCAATTTCCGCGAAATCCGTTACTTCGACATCAAGGGCGAATACACCGGCCTGACCTCCAAGGCCATGACCGCGCCGGACGGCATGATCCGCATTCCGTTGAACGAAGAATCGTCCAAGGGCGCCGGGCAGATCGAAGAGTTCCTGATGCAGTTCAACGGCGAAGGCATCCAGCACGTTGCGTTCCTGTCCGATGACCTGCTCAAGACCTGGGACCACCTGAAAAGCATCGGCATGCGCTTCATGACCGCGCCACCGGAGACCTACTACGAAATGCTCGAAGGCCGTTTGCCGAACCACGGCGAGCCGGTTGGTGAACTGCAAGCACGGGGCATTTTGCTGGACGGTTCGTCCGAGTCGGGCGACAAGCGTCTGCTGCTGCAGATATTCTCGGAAACCCTGATGGGGCCGGTGTTCTTTGAGTTCATCCAGCGCAAGGGCGACGATGGTTTCGGCGAAGGCAACTTCAAGGCACTGTTCGAATCCATCGAGCGTGACCAGGTTCGTCGTGGTGTTCTCTCCACCGACTAAGCCGTTACACCGATAAAACTGTGGGAGCGAGCTTGCTCGCGATAGCGGTTGTACATTCAACATTAATGTTGACTGACACACTGTAATCGCGAGCAAGCTCGCTCCCACATTTTGTTTCCCACATTTGTTTTGTGTGAGCTTAAGGCCTGCGCTGCCGCACCAGATGCTTGAACCCTTCAAACATCAGCACCAGCACGGCCATCCAGATCGGGATGTAGGTCAGCCATTCGCCGGCCTTGATGCTCTCTCCCAACAGCAATGCCACCCCCAGCAGCAGCACCGGTTCGACGTAGCTCAACAGGCCGAACAGGCTGAACGGCAACAAGCGGCTGGCAATGATGTAGACCACCAGCGCCGACGCACTGATCACGCCGAGCAGCGGGATCAACAGCGACAACCATGGATGCTGGTCAAACACAGCGAAACCTTGCGCGCCGCTCTGAACGAACCAGACGGCCACCGGCAGCGTCAATGCCATGTCCAGCCATAACCCGCCGAGGTTGTCCGCCGCCAGCCGTTTGCGCAGGATGAAGTAGGTCGGATAGCCAATGCAGACCAGCAAGGTCGCCCAGGAAAAACCACCGACCCGATACACCTCGTTGATCACGCCCAGGCAGGCGAATACCACGGCAACTTTTTGCAGGTAGGACAGGCGTTCGCCGTAGGCCAGGCGACCGGTCAAGACCATGGTCAGCGGCAGCAGGAAATAGCCCAGTGATACGTCGAGGCTGTAGCCGTTGAGCGGCGCCCACATGAACAACCACAGTTGCACGCCGAGAAGGGCAGAGGAGGCGATCAGCCCGCCAATCAGTTTCGGATTGGCCATGGCGCGTCGAACGATCTCCAGCACGCGCTTCCACTCGCCGGACGCCACCATGAACACGGTCATGCACGGCACGGTCAGCAGCATGCGCCAACCGAAGATTTCCACGCCGCTCAAGGGGGTGAGCAGCGACGTGTAGTAATACATGACGGCAAACAGCACCGAGGCTGAAACCGATAGAGCGATACCTTTAGACAAGCTGTCCTCGCAAGGTTGAAGGTGAAACGGGGTGCGGAGGATACGTGGTTTTCGGGACGAATATTGTCCGATCGATCAACGCTGTCCAACTGTAGGAGCGAGCCTGCTCGCGATGGCGATCTTCCAGTCAACATCTCTGTTGAACGTAGTACCGCTATCGCGAGCAGGCTCACTCCTACAAAGGGTTATGTGTTTGTTCAGTTATTGCGCGGTTTACGGCCGGACACAAAATGACTCACATCATTGAACCCCGGTGTCGACGCATGCCCCGGCGTCACCAGCGAATCGATGAACGCCTCGTCCTCGGCCGTGATCTTCACCGCCTGCGCCTTAGTGTAGGCGTCCCATTGCGCTTCGGTACGAGGCCCGACAATGGCCGAGGTGACGGCGCTGTTGTTCAGCACCCAGGCAATCGCAAACTCGACGATACCCACGCCACGGCCCTGGGTGTACTCCTGAATCTGCTGGGCGATGCGCAGGGACTCGACGCGCCATTCGGTTTCCAGGATGCGTTTGTCCTGACGTCCGGCACGGCTGTTGGCGTCCGGCTTCACATCCGGCGCGTATTTGCCGCTGAGCACCCCGCGCGCCAGCGGGCTGTAGGGCACCACACCCAGACCGTAGTTTTGCGCCGCCGTGATCTGCTCGGTTTCAGCCTGGCGGTTGACGATGTTGTACAGCGGCTGGCTGATCACCGGCCGGTCAACGCCAAGTCTGTCGGCCACGCGAATGACTTCGGCGATGCGCCAGCCACGGTAGTTGGACAGGCCCCAATAGCGGATTTTGCCCTGGCGGATCAAGTCGCCGATGGCCGAGATCGTGACTTCCAGCGGCGTGTCGTGGTCTTCGCGGTGCAGGTAATAGATGTCGAGGTAGTCGGTGCCCAGGCGCGTCAGGCTGGCATCGATGCCGTTGAACAGGTGTTTGCGGCTCAGGCCGCTGCGGTTGGGGACGCCGTCTACGGGGCCGAAGCCGACCTTGGTGGCCAACACCCATTCATGGCGACGGCTGGCGATGGCTTCGCCGACGATTTCCTCGGAGCGGCCGTTGGTGTAGACGTCGGCAGTGTCGATGAAATTGATGCCCTGGTCCCAGGCCTTGTCGATGATCCGCAGGGAATCTTCGGTGCTGGTCTGTTCGCCGAACATCATGGTGCCCAGGGTCAGGGTGGACACCTGCAGACCCGAATGACCCAGCGTGCGGTAGCTCATGAGCAAATCCTTTTACCAGTGGGAAAGGCTCAATCAGATACCAGAATCATTGCCAGGAGCAAACGTAAATCTCAAACACACTCGAATCAAACTGTAGGAGCGAGCCTGCTCGCGAAGAACTTCAGGACACCACGTTTATCCAGGATAAACGCGTTATCGTTGACGTCCATCGCGAGCAGGCTCGCTCCTACAGTGGTCAGGTGGTGGTCAGGCGCGCAGGGTACGGGTCATGCGCAGCGCCAACAGACTGCCGCAGACAATCACGCCCGCCAGCAGGTACAGCGCCGCATCGGTCGAACCGGTGCTGTCCTTGACCCAACCCACCAGGTACGGGCTGAGGAAGCCGGCCATCTGTCCCATGGAGTTGATCAGCGCCAGGCCGCCCGCGGCGGCGCCGGCACTGAGCAGGGCGGTCGGCACCGGCCAGAACATCGGCAGGCCGGTGAGGGCGCCCATGGTGGCGATGCTCAGGCCGAGAATCGCGATGGCCGGGTTGGCGGCGAAGTTCACCGCAATCAGCAGCCCCAGCGCGCCCATCAACATCGGCACCACCAAATGCCAGCGGCGTTCTTTGCGCAGGTCCGCCGAACGGCCGACCATCAGCATGAAAACGGCGGCCAGCAGGTACGGAATCGCGCTCAACCAGCCGATCACCAGGTTATCGCTGAAGCCCAGGTTCTTGATGATCGACGGCAACCAGAAGTTGATCGCGTAGACGCCACTCTGGATGCAGAAGTAGATCAGGCCGAAGGCCCAGATCGCCGGGTTCTTGAACACCGCCAGCAGTGAGTCGGTGGTGGTTTTCGGCTTGTTCGCCAGATCTTCGGCGTGGTCGGCTTCCAGCACCGAGCGCTCGAACGGGGTCAGCCACTTGGCGTTGGCGTAGCTGTCGCTGAGCAGGAAATAAGCCAGCGCACCGAGGATCACGGTCGGAATGCCTTGTAGCAGGAACATCCATTGCCAGCCGGCGAGACCGCCCTGGCCTGCGCCGAAGTGGTTGAGAATCCAGCCGGAGAACGGGCTGCCGAGCAGGCCGGACACCGGGATCGCCGACATGAACAGCGCCATGATGCGGCCACGGCGGAAGGTCGGGAACCACTGCGAGAGATAGAGCACAACACCGGGGAAGAACCCGGCTTCGGCAGCGCCGGTGAACAGGCGCAAGGTGTAGAACTCGGTCGGGGTGGTGACGAACAGCAGGCAGGTCGACAGCGTGCCCCAGGTGATCATCATCAGCGCGATCCAGCGTCGCGGGCCGAATTTGGTCAGGGCCAGGTTGCTTGGCACACCGCACAGCACATAACCGATAAAGAAGATGCCGGCACCGAGGCCGTACACGGTTTCGCTGAACTTCAGCGCGTCGAGCATCTGCAGTTTGGCAAATCCAACGTTTACCCGGTCGAGGTAGTTGAACAGGTAGCAGATGAAAATGAAGGGGATCAAACGCAGGGTGATGCGCTTGTAGACGGCGTTTTTGTCGTCAGCGATGGCGTCGGACGCTATGGCGCTCTGTGTCATGGCGGCTCTCTCTTTATTATGATTTTTTGCGATGCAAAGGGTAACGTTGATCGCCAAGAGAGTCTCGACCACCCTCAGGGTGGCTGTCTTTGTGCCTGAGCACAGGGTTTGTTACCAAGGCCTGTGCGGGTGAACAACCCGTTCCATCACCGTCTTCAAGGATCACATGCATGTTCGAACTCGATCACGACCTGGCCCAGGACATCGTCGACCGGGCGATGGCTATCCTGCCGTACAACGTCAATGTCATGGACAGCCAGGGCTTGATCCTGGGCAGTGGCGAGCCGGAGCGGGTCAACACCCGGCATGAAGGTGCGCAACTGGTCCTGGCCAACGGCCGGGTGGTGGAGATCGATGCGCAGACGGCGATTCATCTCAAGGGCGTGCAGCCGGGCATCAACCTGCCGCTGTTGCTCGATCAGCGCCTGATCGGCGTACTGGGCATCACCGGCGAACCCGAGCAACTGCGCACCTACGCCGAACTGGTGCGCATGACCGCCGAAATGCTGGTGGGCCAGCGCAACCAGCAGGCCGAACAGCAATGGCGGCGCCAGCGCTGCGATGATCTGCTGGCGCTGTTGCTCAGCGAAGCCGGAGATTCTCCGCGACTGGTCGATGAAGCGCAGCAGCTTGGGCTCAAACCACAAATGACCCGGGTGCCCTATCTGTTCGAGCTGGGCCTGGAACACGCTCCAGGGCAAACCGTCGAGGCTCTGAGTGCCTGGTTGACGACCCGTCACCCCGACAGTTGGTGCGTGAGTTCGGCCAAAACTTCATTGCTCTGGTGCCGGCCGGCCAGTCAGTCGGTGGAGAACGAGCGCTTGCTGGACAAGCTCGATGGCCTTGGCTGGAACATCCTGCGTATCGCCGTGGGTGGGCAAGCCGACGGGCTGGCCGGGTTGCGCCGCTGCTATCGTCGGGTCGGTGACTTGCTGGCCTATGGACGCGAGGTGCTGCCGCGCTCCCGATTGCTGATGCTGAACCGCTATCGGCTGCCGGTGATGCTCTGGCGCCACCGCAACGACGACGCCCTCGACGAACTGCTCAACCCGCTGCGCAGGGTCATTGCCAAGGACAGCAACGGTCAGTTGCTGGCGACCCTGCGCAGCTGGTGCGAACACGACGGCCAGAGCCAGGCCTGCGCCGATGCACTGGGCATCCATCGCAACAGCCTGCGTTATCGCATGGAGCGGATTGCCGAGCTCAGCGGGGTTGATCCACTGCGACTCGATGGGATGCTCGCGCTGTACCTCGGCGTGCAACTGCTCCCCCAGACAGACACGAACCCCTGAACCATACACATTCCCTGTGGGAGCGAGCTTGCTCGCGATATCGGTGTGTCAGAGACATTAATGCTGACTGATGCGCCGCCATCGCGAGCAAGCTCGCTCCCACAGTTATTTGTGGTGGTGCACAGATTTGTGGACGATGCCGCTTCCGCCGGGCTTTGTGGAAATGAACAATAATCCTCAACACCGCTTGTGCAGCGGCCCGGCGTTATTGTTCAAGGCGGCTGGCAGCATGTGGGCATTGGAACTGGAGAATTCCCATGAAAATCGTGATCGCCCCCGACTCGTTCAAGGACAGCCTCAGCGCTCAAGGCGTGGCCGACGCCATTGCATTGGGATTGGCGCAAGTCTGGCCTGATGCCCAACTGATCAAATGCCCGATGGCCGACGGCGGGGAGGGGACTGTCGAGTCGATTCTTGCCGCCTGTGAAGGCGAACAGCGCCGCACCATGGTTCGCGGGCCGCTGGGAGCAACGGTGGATGCCGCCTGGGGCTGGTTGCCGCAGAGCCACACCGCGATCATCGAAATGGCCGAGGCCAGCGGTTTGCAGTTGGTCCCGGTGGCGCAACGCGATGCCTGCATCAGCAGCACTTTCGGTACCGGGCAATTGATCCGCGCCGCGCTGGATGCCGGTGCGCAACGGGTGATCCTGGCGATTGGCGGCAGTGCGACCAATGACGGCGGCGCCGGTGCCATGCAGGCCCTGGGCGTGAAACTGCTGGACGCCCGGGGGCAGACGTTGTCACCAGGCGGTCTTGCCCTTGCGCAATTGGCCCGGGTCGACCTGAGCGGCATTGATCCGCGTCTGGCGCGGGTGCGCTTCGACATCGCCGCCGACGTCAACAACCCATTGTGCGGTCCCCACGGCGCCTCGGCGATTTTTGGCCCGCAAAAAGGCGCCTCGCCCGTACAGGTCGAACAACTGGACCGTGCCCTGGGGCATTTTGCCGACCATTGCGCGATTGCCTTGAGCAACGACGTGCGCGACGAGCCGGGCAGTGGCGCGGCGGGCGGCCTGGGGTTTGCCGCCAAGGCGTTCCTCGGTGCGCAGTTCAAGGCCGGGGTCGAGGTGGTGGCCGAACTCGTGGGCCTGGCTGACTCCGTAGCCGGCGCCGACCTGGTGATCACCGGCGAAGGTCGTTTCGATGCGCAAACCCTGCGCGGCAAGACGCCCTTTGGTGTGGCACGGATCGCCCGGGAACACGGGGTGCCGGTCATCGTCATCGCCGGCACCCTGGGCGACGGTTATCAGGCGCTCTATGAACACGGCATCGACGCTGCGTTTGCCCTGGCGAGCGGGCCGATGACCCTGGAGCAGGCCTGTGCCGAGGCGCCGCGCTTGCTGCGCGAGCGGGCGAGTGATATTGCACGCGTGTGGCGGGCGGCCAGTCAGTAAAGCGTTTGAACACCACGATCCCTGTGGGAGCGAGCTTGCTCGCGATAGCGGAGTGTCAGCGACATCAATGCTGACTGACAAGACGCCATCGCGAGCAAGCTCGCTCCCACAGGTTTTGTGTCTTGATCGGCTATTCGGGCGGATCAATCTGATCCAGCACTCGATTCGCCGTGATCTCCGCCAGCATCACGCTGTTGGAAATCCCCAGCAGCGCATTGCGTGACCCTCCGTCCAGATGATCCACCAACTGGTGGACCATCACGTCGACTGACGCCAGCGTTTCCACCAGATACACCACCAGGGTTTCGGTCGTGGCTTCAAGGTTCACGGTAAACAGCGTGCCGGGAGTACGCGGCGTGGCTTTGATGTCGGCGGTCGAGGGGAAGTGGAAGGCGAGGGCACGCTCGGCGGCTTCGTTGAGTTTTTTTGAATCGGGTTCGTACGGGGATGTCGGGTCGGTGTCCGGCGGGTTTGGAGTTACTTTGAACATATGCTGAGTTGTCCTAATGATGTGCCAACCCTCCGGCCGCTAAACGAAGAGGGTGGCAACTGCACGCAGGTTAGCAGACCGGAAACTCAGCAATCCGGCGCGCTCGAGAGCGCCCTGCGTACAGCTACCATCAAGTACAGGCAACAGAAAGACCTGCATGACAGATGCACGCACAACTGAGTTAACACAGGCTGCTAAACCCGATCACTGACAATCAGTGACGCGAATCAAGTTACCGATGGGCTCCAAGGCGCACAAGCCGGCGGATTCTGGCGTAACCGTAGGCAATGGTGCAAGGTCTTGTAGCTTGCATGAAGTAATCTTAAACGCCTTTAAACAGGCGCCCGCGGCTGGCGTGTTTCGCGATTTGACATAGGGTTGAGGCAAGGAACACGCGCCACAGGAGAACACCATGCGCTACTCAGCCTTGACCCAACGAATCGCCGGTGACGGAGCGGCGGCCTGGCAGATTCATGATCGAGCAGCTGGCGCTGCGCGAGCAGGGTGTCGATGTCTTGCTGCTGTCGATCGGTGACCCGGATTTCGACACCCCACAACCCATCGTCCAGGCCGCGATTGGCAGTTTGCTGGCCGGCGACACCCACTACCCGGTGGTGCGCGGCAGCCAAGGCTTGCGCGACAGCATCGCCCGGCGTCATCGCCAGCGCAGCGGCCAGTCGGTGGATGCCGAGCATGTAATCGTATTCCCCGGGGCGCAGTGCGCGGTGTATTCGGTGGTGCAATGCCTGCTTGACCCGGGCGACGAAGTGCTCGTCGCTGAACCGATGTACGTGACCTACGAAGCCGTGTTTGGTGCCAGCGGGGCCAAAGTGGTGCCGGTGCCGGTGTGTTCGCAGAACGGCTTTCGGGTCGATCCGGCCGATGTCGCGGCACTGATCACACCGAACACCCGCGCGATGTTGCTCAACAGCCCGAACAACCCCTCCGGGGCCAGCCTGCCAATGAAGGCCTGGAAAGCGCTGGCCCAATTATGCATTCGCCATGACCTGTGGTTGATCAGCGACGAGGTGTACAGCGAGCTGCTGTTCGAGGGCGAGCACATCAGCCCCGCGAGTTTGCCGGGCATGGCCGAGCGAGCGGCGACCATCAACATCCTGTCGAAATCCCACGCCATGAGTGGCTGGCGGGTGGGCTGGGTGGTCGGGCCGCAATCGCTGTGTGAACATTTGGTGAATCTGTCGTTGTGCATGCTGTTCGGCATTCCGGATTTCATCCAGAACGCCGCGCAATTGGCGCTGGATGAAAACCTTCCGCACGTGGCGCTGATGTGTGAGGAATATCGCCTGCGTCGCGACCTGGTGCGCGCCAGTCTGGATCTGTGCCCTGGCATCCGGGCGATTCGCCCCGATGGCGGCATGTTCGTGATGGTCGACGTGCGCCAGACCGGGTTGTCGGCCCAGCATTTCGCCGAGCGGCTGCTGGATGGCTATATGGCGTTTCGGTGCTGGCCGGCGAAGCCTTCGGGCCGAGTGCGGCGGGGCACATTCGCATCGGCCTGGTGGTGGACCGGCTGAAGCTGGCGGACGCCTGTCGACGTATTTCTCTGTGTGTAACGGACTTGCTCGAGGGGGCTGCGAGCCTGAGCTTTTCGGCGCGGTCTTGAGGTTTTCTTCGTCGTTTTGAACCCTGCGCCCCCATCCTTCCTGCGCAGGGAATCGGCACCCACCTGTCAACTTTGACAGTATCGCTTTTTTTTCCATGAGTGCTTAATCCGCCCAAGGTCAGTTCGGCCTGCTGCGCGAAGACGTTCATTTGGCTTGCCCGCAGCGTCCCTGTTGTCGACCGATGGAAAGGCCATTACATGGCCGATGGTTCAAGTGGCTACCAGGAGAGCGGGACATGGCAACTCAAGCGAGCAAGCTGCAACGACAGGAGGCAAGCGCGGCCTATTTGAAAATGCGCACGGAGTATCGGGCAAATCTTGCCGATATGGTGATCGAGATCAAATCTGAGGATTATGCCGACGCTGCAACGGGGCTGCTCAACGGACCCAGGCTGGCCAGCGGGCTGACGGTTTATATCCCGGAATGGGACAACGCGGCCCCGCCAGGTGCCAGTGATGAAGTCAGGCTTTATTTTGATAGCGGAGCGGGCTGGGAGGAGGTCGGCTATCACGAGTTCATTGCGCCCTTCCCGGAGAAGTTCCCTTATCCCATGACTATCGGTGTCAATAGTCTTCCGGATGACGCGACGTGCAAACTGCAGTACATCATTACCAGTTACAACGAAGAGGAAACTCCTTCTCAGGAAACAACGGTCATTTGCGATCGTTTGCCACCCTACAAGCACTTGCCCCCCGATGCACTGAAACTCGCTGCTGATTACCTGGATGACACCAATCTGCCCGCTGGAGGAAACCTCACTGTTACGGTTCCCGGTTATCCGGACTGGAAAGCAAAAGATAAAATTGCCATCTATCTGGTGGATGCTGCGCAAATTCCGCCTGATCCGACGGATGCCGAGTTGGTGTTTTTCGACAATGTTCCGTCACCCGGTATCAGCGATACACCGGTGCAGGTTCCTGCCGATAAGATCCGTGCTTTTGGCGATGCGGAATGTGTGCTTCTTTATGTGTTGATTGATGAGGCGCAAAACCCCAGCGCAGTGTCTGTGCACAAATTGGTTGGCCTGACCTTCGGGCCTCTGCCCGCAAATTTAAAACCACCGAAAGTTCCGCAAGCGGACCCGGGGCCGTTGGTGAACGAACATGTTCGAGCGGGTGTGAGTGTCTGGATCGACAAGTACGATAACTGGAAGGCTGGTGACAAGGTTCGTGTTACATGGGGCGCCACTCGCGTAGAGCCGGACCTTGACTTTCTCAACATATCCACCATGGAAGTTCCGGTGTTGCCTGCCGTGCTCATGTTGAATGAGTACGGGCAGGCCAGCACCGGAACCAAAGCGACACCGGTCAGTTATCAGATTTTCCGCAAGGGCCGCCCGTTCGGCCCTCAGTCCGCCAACTTTCCAGTGAACTTCGAGGTACCTATTCCATGGATTCCGTGGCCCCCCATTGATTGGCCGAATCCTGTTCATCCAGACCTGCTCGCCGGTGAAGTCAAAAACTTCGATGACAGCCGGACCAATCAGCTGATAAGGGCTGACAAGGGCAAGGACGCCAAATTCACCTTCAAGTGGTATGCCTCGGCAAAGGATGATGATGTCGTTGATTTTTTCTGGAACGGGCTGAGAGTCGTTGAGGCACAGGTCATTTTTGACGCAGCAACCCATACGCCTGGCGATGACCTTACGGTTGATATCCTTTGGAAATACATCAGAGACGGTGGCAATGGCGACCCCGTACCAGTGCACTATCGGGTCCACCGGCCTGGTGTGGAAAACGACCAGGATTCCAAAACCACGGACGTTGAGGTCAATGCGGTAGCAGTTGAGTTGCCCGCTGCAAGCTTTCCGAAAATCCCCAATCCAGCCGGTTATCCGGGGTGTTCGGCGCTGGAGTCTGATGGCGCGCTGTTGGTGCGAATACCCGATCTGACGGGGCTGCTAGACGATGGCGACACCATCAGTTTCGAGTTCACTCCCATGATAGGGGATGACTTGTCCTCGCCCGACAATCCCATTCCCAACGTGAAGTTCGAAAAGGATTTTGACTTGGGTAGTGCGGGTACGCCCGTGACCGGCTTCGAATTTCGGGTTGAGCCTTACGCCACTTATATCCAGCCGCTTTATGACCAGAATCCGACGACTCGCCGGGGGCGAGTGAAGATCCAGTATTTCTTCGATGATGGAACAGAGACGGTCGAGTCTGAGGCGTTGGTCAGTCGCACAGCGTTCCACAGGCCGAATGATCCTTGCCCAATAGTGCCTTAGGTGAAATCACAGAGTCGATTCGGATGTTTGCCGTCCGTGTCGACTCTGGCTCAACACTTGTGAACATCGGCTACCCAGTTGGAAGGGAGTACTCAAGTGTTGTTTCGGATTACTCCTACATATCTGGTGTAGGAAGTTTCTTAGGATTGCCGCCCCAACAGATACACGATCTGGAAAAGCGCCAGTAGGTGGAGTTTTTGCCTATAGCCGACAGACTCAGGAGCGACCTCATGTACGTCAGACATTCATTTTCATTTTCGCCGCTCGCACGCAAGCTCAAGCTTGCCACCTTTGCGCCGATGCTATTGATCAGTCCGTGCGCGCTGGCACTTTCAACGATTGAAAATGGCGCCTCCATGACCATCGACGCAACCACGACGCAGGACAGTTGGTTGGTGCGAGGCGGTTCCAGTCTGACGGCCAACGGTGCCGCCACTAACCAGATTCGTGTCGAGACGGGGTCGAAGCTTTCACTCAACGGCACCACGGCGACGGCCTTGGGTACAAGCAACGGCATCGAACTGTCCAACAGTGAGGCGAGCATTACCAACAGTCGGGTCGTCAGTGATCGCACTGGATTGCGTCTGATCGGCACGGCCAACGGTGGCTCAACTGCACGGGTCAGCGCCAGCCAGATCACCGGCGGCCAGTTTGGCGCAAGCCTCAGCGCGCAATCGGAGCTGACGCTGGAGTCCGGCACCACGGTCACCGCTCGCAACGCTGACGGCATTGGTATTCAAAGCTTCGGCGGCAAGGTACAGGCGACTGGCAGCACGATCGTCGGCGGGCTCAACGGTGTCAGCCTGTTCACCGCGGGCAACCTGCCAGCGAACAATGCACTGATTCTTGACAAGACCCATGTCGAGGGCTTGAGTGGCTCGGCCATTATTGTCAACGGCCAGACCCAAACCAACTCCGAGCGGGCCAATATCACGGTCACGAACGGTTCTACGTTGAAAGGGGGAAACGGCACGCTGCTGGAAGTCACCAACGGTTCTGCAGCTAATTTCAACGTCAACAACAGCCATCTGGTCGGCGATATCGTCGTGGCCGACGGCAGCAGTGCCGACGTGTTGCTCGACCAGTCTGCAACCCTGACCGGGCGCCTGGAAAACGTTCAGAACCTGGCGGTCAACAACAATGCGCTCTGGGTGATGGTCGGTGACGGTAGTGTCGAGAACCTTTCGCTCAACGGCGGTGGCGTCCAGTTCGGCAACCCGGGGCAGTMTTTCAATCTCTCCGTGGAAACCCTGTCGGGTACGGGGGGAACGTTCCATATGCACAACGACTTCACCACCGGGCAGGTGGATACCCTGACCGTGTCTGGCAATGCCAGTGGCAACCATCTTGTCGCCCTCGACAGCCAGGGCACAGAGCCGGCAGGGGCTGGTTCCAAGGCGGTGGTGCATATCGGCTCGGGTGACGCAACATTCGCCCTGGCCGGTGGTGCCGTGAACCTCGGGGCGTTTTCCTACGACTTGATCAAGCAAGGCGACAACGACTGGGTGCTGGATACGGCCACAAAGACGATCAGCCCCGGTACACAGTCGGTCATGGCGTTGTTCAATGCGGCCCCGACGGTCTGGTACGGTGAGCTCAGCACGTTGCGCACCCGCATGGGCGAGGTGCGCATGGATCAGGGCAAGGCCGGTGGCTGGGTCCGTGCCTACGGCAACAAATACAACGTGAGTGACAGTGCCGGCGTGGCCTACAAGCAAACCCAGCAAGGCATTTCGTTCGGTGCCGATGCGCCGCTGCCCATGGGCGGCGGGCAATGGCTGGTCGGTGTGCTGGGCGGTTACAGCCAGTCCGACCTGGACATGAGCCGTGGCACCACCGGCGAAGTCGACAGCTACTACCTGGGCGCCTATACCACCTGGCTGGATGCGCAGAGCGGGTATTACTTCGACGGTGTCATCAAATACAACCGGTTCCAGAACGAATCTGACGTTCAACTCAGCGACGGCAAGAAAACCAAGGGCAATTACGACACTGACGGCATCGGTGCATCGCTGGAGTTTGGGCGAAACATCAAGCTGGCGGATGACTACTTTGTCGAGCCGTTTACCCAACTGTCCGCCGTGACCTTCGAGGGCGCGAAATACGATCTGGACAATGGCTTGTCAGCTGACGGCGACCGCTCACGCTCGTTGCTGGCCAAGCTGGGCTCCACGGTCGGACGCAATTTCACCCTCAGTGAAGGCAAGGTGGTGCAGCCGTATCTGCGCGCCGCTTACGTGCATGAATTCGCCAAGAACAGTGACGTCGAAGTCAACAGCAACCGTTTCAGTAATGATTTGTCGGGTTCTCGCGGCGAGTTGGGCGCGGGCGTGGCGATGACTGTGACCGACAGGGTGTCGATGCACGTTGATCTTGATTACAGCAATGGCGACAAGATCGAGCAGCCTTGGGGCGCCAATGTCGGTGTTCGTTACAACTGGTAGTCGGATGACTTGATGTCACCGGGCTGAGGCAAACCGTTACACCGTGCATTCAATATTCTTTTCGTGGGGCGCGGGAGAGTTGTTCAGGGGACTGGATGATTTCTCCGGCGCACTTTTGCTGAGGAGTCTTGTTCATGGTCATGAGTATTTTCAGTGATATCAAAATGCCACAACCCGAGGTGTCAGGATTGCTTCCCGAAGTGCCGGGAGGGGAGCCGAACCTGATTCCAGCGACGTTGACCCATGACGATTTGAAAGTATGGTTCACAGTGCCGGCTCACTCGGATCCCTCGGCCGACGAGGAAACAGTCGAACTGTTCGTTGACTATGTTGACGACACCTCGATCCCGATTTCTAAACGGGAGTGGAGCGCCCCCATCGAGGATTCGGATCAGTTTGTCTGGTTGCCCAAAGCGTGGTTGAGAAACGTAGGTAATGAAGGTCAACACCGGTTGGCTTATCGGTTCACGATTTATAACGGGGCGCAAGAGTTTTCCGAAGATCTGGTGATCACGCTCGATATCATGGCCCCTGTTCTGGCGGCCGACAGCAAACTGATTTTCCCTCGTGAAGTGCTCCCGTCCAACAAACTCACCGCCCGCTACCTCGAGCAAAACAGCGATCAGGTAAAGGTTGAACTGCCTGGCTATACAGCCCCCCGACCCTGGGACCGCATCACTTGGCATTGGGGGGTAAGACTGAGTGATGAGAACCCTGGCGGCGTCATTGAGCTTAACGATACCAATTACACCTTGCCTGTTAAGTTCAACGTTACTGGAGATCTGATACGTGATCGGGGCAATGGCGTGCGGTACGTGCGATACGAGATCAAAGACCGGGCTGGYAACGTCAGCAAGTCTGTGGATTTCGTCGAGTTGGACGTCGACGCCACGCCAATCCCGCGCAAATTGCCACCATCAAAAGTCAAGGAGGCGTCGTCGGGAGCATCGAGCGGTGTACTGATCCCCAGCCATGGGGTCAACGGTGTCACGGTCACTATCCCGTCCGACGCAGTCATTTACGAGGGTGAAGAGGCCTTCGTGCAATGGGCCGCGCCAGGGACTGTCGGCGAATTTAGAACCAATACGCCGGTCTCGGCAGGTTCCAGGGAGTACAACATTCCAAAAGACAAGATTGCTCAGCATCTGGGCAAGACCTTGCCGGTGTATTACGAGGTCATCGAGCCCGGTGTGACAGACCCGCATAAGTCGCAAAATTACAGTTTACGGGTTGAAGAGCTGACCGGTTTACCCAGTGTGCAATGCACCCAGGTAGCGGGCGGCAAGCTCAGCCTCGCGAGCCTCACGACAGGGTTCGCTGACTTCACGCTCGCAAGCTGGACCTTCATGGCGACCGATCAGTACCTTACCGTCACCGTGGTAGGCGTCGACAGCAACAGTCAAAAACTCGAGATCCCGATACTCACCGACTCCCGGGTTCCGGAAGTGGCGCCAGTCATTTCTGTCGGGCGGATTGCAAAGGCCGATCTGCAACGTTTCAAACTGAATCTGGGGTTTGAGGTGGTGGTCAAGGTAAGTTTCGACAGCCTGCAGACCTGGAAGACGTTTGGAAAATTGACCCCGCAACTCATTGCCTGAGGCTTGATTGGAGGAGCGGGTTTGTCTGACAGGACAAACCCGCTCCTTCGTTCCGGGTACCCCTTATCTGGGTTTATTTGTAGGTGAGGGTAAAGCTCAGTGCACCTTTGGCCACACCAGGGCGAACCGCAGTGGTGGGTTCGGTCTGGTAGAAGCGCGCTTTGAAATTCAGCACGGTGGTGCCTGGCGATATCGCGGTTATTGGCACTTCGGTGGCAAGCTCCACGGGCGAACCATCACCCTTGAGTATCTGAATGCCCATTCCTTTGGCATCCGAATCGGTTGTCAGGCTGAATACGCCGTCGGTGGTAGGGCCGATGGGGGCTGACCCAAGGATGCCGTCGAGGCGGATATTGGCCGTCGCGACGAAACCTACACGCGGATCGGTCTCGCATTGGCTCAACGTGATATTGAAAGGGACCGGCGTGGTGGTGTAGCCCTCCCCGGTGAAGTCAGTGGTGTCCCAACTCCCAAGTGGTACGGGGTCGGCACTGACCGGGTTGACGCCGACGCTGCATTGGGCCTGAATGATGGTGCCAATCAATCCATATCCGAACGCTTTGCCCAGATCAGTGATATGCCCACTGAACAGCTCGCTACCATCAAGGCTGTGAGGGCCTGGTGCCAAAGGGCCGGTTTTCACCAGTGTTACCTGATTGTTCAAGCTATTGAGCTGAATGGCTGTCAATATGTTTTTGTCGTTGAATCCATCATAGGGCACGGTCGGACGGCCGATAGGGACGAAAGAGGTGGTACCCTCGCCATTGAGTGGAAAGCCCAGTTTTATTCGAACGCCCACGCCGGCAATATTGGTTTGCAGGATTTTGCCAGTGACATCCTCTCCATTGATCGGCTCCAGCGGGCCAGGAAAGATCGGTGCAGTGGCGCGGGCGTTGAACTCCAGACGATGGCTACCATCGTTACGGCAGCTTGCTAGCATGTTCGCGTTGTTAGGCGTGAAATGACTCATATCAATGCTGCCAATAATGGTGCCGACACGGGCGTCTCGAGGAACGTACAGGGTGCCCATGTTCCTCTGATAGTTCATGGTGGTCGGCCCCCCCGCGGGGACCCATTCGCAATTGGCCGCCAGCGCCAATGGAGGCATACATCCGGCGGCCAGCAGGGCGGCGCGCAGCACTCGGTGCATCTTGAGTTTCATGGTGTTTCCTGATGGGCGGCCGTGGGTGTGGGCCGACTTCTTCATGCTCAAAGACATGTCAGTTCCTGTAATCGGTAACCTTG
This sequence comes from Pseudomonas sp. P4_C1, assembly GCF_056402155.1. Lineage (NCBI taxonomy): Bacteria > Pseudomonadati > Pseudomonadota > Gammaproteobacteria > Pseudomonadales > Pseudomonadaceae > Pseudomonas > Pseudomonas sp. P4_C1. The sequence continues at coordinate 45,819 of NZ_JBFUHY010000021.1, read as the reverse complement.
AGCCTGCTCCATGCTCTCAGGATCGATACTCAGCCGGCACTGCGGGTCGGCTTGCTCTCCCCAGTGAACATCGAGGGTCTGAGGATCGGTGCCGGTGGATAGCATCACTTGCCCGGCCTGGCCGACGATCCCCATGAGGGTGCCTTCGGCATTGCTGACCTGAGCACCGAAAGGCAATGGCTGGCCCTTTGCGGTTCGGCCAGAAATAATCAGGCGATTGACCGTGCGTGCGGGGAAGGTGGCTTTGACGACCGCGCCGCGTCTGGGGACGACTTGGGCGGAGCCGTTATCGATTTCTACCTCGGGCCCCAGATCGTCGGTCTTCAGCACCACCTGATTGGCCCGGTAGGGTTGCATATGCGGCACCAAGGCGTAGCCATGTCGGGTGGTCTTGGTGCCCGCCGCGTTCATGACGCCGACGCCGGCGATGCCTGGCACCTCGATCAAAGCGTTGGTTTCGCCCAGATAAGGACCTGTCTCGAGACCGTCGGCGTGTAACAGCACGGCACCGCTGGCATTGACTGAAACGCTGCGGTAATCCTGGCCTTGGGTCATCCCCGCACCGACAGCGCCAAAGGGCGCTTGATAACCGACCGACAATGCTGTCGATTGCCGGCGGCTTTCATCACTGCTCAGGCTGACGCTGTAGTTAAGCCGGTTGTCGTCGGCGCTGCCGCCGAGGCTGGCTCGCTGGCTGTAGCGGTCGCGGTTGCGCTGTACATCAAAGGTCGCGTTGCTGGAATGGCCAAAATCAAGGGGCAACGACGCACTCAGGCCGAACAGGCGGTCGGTCTCACGGTTGCTGCGGTTATCGCTGAGCGATTGGGAGGCATACAGGTTGTAACTCACCCCCTTGAGTTGGGTGCTGAAGGTGAACTGGAATTGACGTTGTCGATAAGTGCTGTGCCAGTAATCCTGTTGGGACAGACTCAGGCTCAGTGCGCTACCGGTCCAGAGATGCTGATAAATCGAAGTCTCCAGGCGGCTGCGGCGGCTGCCGTGGAACGTCGAGCTGGCGCTGCGTTGGCGAACGGCTTCATCGAAGTCCCGATAGCCCTCGGTCGAATAGCGATACCCGGCAAAACGCAGGTTGGTTTTGGTCGCAAAGGATTTGCCATATTTGAGCGCATAACTCATGCCATGAACAGATTGCGTGTCAAGGGTGTCGATGTCGGCGTCGGATCGAGTGACGTCCAGGGCCACCGCACCGATCGATCCCAGATCCCTCGCAATGCCCAGGGTGCCGGCACGATAGAAGTCACTGGCCATCAGGCCCCCATACAGCGTCGAGTTCCAGACGGTTCCCATCGCCAGAGTGCCTTGCCATAGCAGCGGCTCATCGAGGTCGCCGGTGGCGTTGTAGCGTCCGACCGCGCCGCTGTAGCGCCATATACCTTCACGCAGCAGGTTGCCGAGCGTGGCGTAGGGCTGGGTAAACCGCCGAACCTGGCCGTCGGCCTCGGTCAGGACGATTTCCAGTTCGCCGCCGCCGCCCACGGTGCTCAGATCGTCGATTTCATAAGGGCCGGCGCTGACATAGGTGGAATAAATCGGGTAGCCGTTCTGCAGTACCTCCAGTTTGGCGCGCGATTGCGCCACGCCGCGGATGATCGGTGCATAGCCTTGGGCCGAGTCGGGCAGCATGCCCAGGTCCGAATTGATCAGCGCACCCTTGATCGGCACGCTACGAAAAACATCGCCGCCGGTGAAGGTTTCACCCAATGTCAGGTTGGCATGGGTGCCGGGCAGATCGCGCTGGGCATAGGTATAAGCCCGGCTCCAGACGCGTTTACCTTCTTCGTCCTGCCGCATCGACTGGTTGCTGCGCAATCGCCAGGGGCCCAGATTGATGCCGCTGTTGAGGTACAGATCGTCAGAGGTGTTACGCCCGCCATAGCGGCTGGTACCTTGTTGCGCAGACAGCTGGTAATTAACGAAGGCGGCGTTGATGCCGTAGTCCCAGCGCTCCGGATCGACGCGGCCGATGACATCGCGGCGCATGGCGATTTGTGGAATGGAAATCGACAGCAACAGCTTGCCGGCGTCCAGGTCGACCTCGGCACCGGGGATCAGTGCGAACAGATCGACGCATGGGCTTCGCAACAACGTCGGGTCGGCCAGGCTGTCGAGCCGAACCCCCAACTCTTCAAGCAATTCGGGAGAAAGGCAAGGCAACAGACGATCGCGTTCGGGACCGGGCTCGAAGGTGATTTCGCGCTGGCCGAAGTAACGCAGGTTGACCTGAATATCAACCCAATAGCGCCCAGGTCCCAAGTCCTGGGCATGGGTCAGGGCGCGCAGGGCCGCGACGCCGGCGTCGCTGGCATGTGCCGGGCTCTGGCGCATGAAACCGCTCTGGAATTCAATCGGCTGAGCGGCATTGGCGGGCTTGATTTCCAGCAAAAGAGCACCGCTGCTGCCGATGAAGAGCAACTGAGCGAGGCGCAGACGCGCAGGCACGGCCGCGCACCCGCGGGCGGGTAAAGAAAAAGTCATGGTGATGGTTCCTGGCAGTTAGTGCGGAAGCACTGCCTCAGGGGGCCAGTTGAATTGGCACGGTCAATGGCACGGTGTAGCCGCCATAGTCGTTGATCGCCGAGAACACGACCTGCAAGCCTTGACTGGATTTGCCTGGTTTGAGGGCGAACGTCTGGCGGCTGAGCGGCTCGACCATGTCCGGGTTCTTGATCGCCTGATGCTCACCGTTGCCCGTCATCTCGATACGAACAAATGACACGTGAAAGGGGGTCGGATTATCCACCATCAGGTGTGGCTGGCCATTGAGGTCCTTGATCGACCATTGCAGGTCCTTGAGGCGTGTGACGGGGTTGTCCTTGAGCTGGACGGGGCGATAGAACAGCTTGATACGGGTGCGCAGGGCAATGTTCAGGACATTGCTGTCATTGCCGTCGGCCTGAGGAATTTCCTGCACATTGAAATAGAACAGCGACTCGCGATCGCTTGGCAGCATGTTAGGCAGTCCATTGATCTGTACTTGCTGCTCCTTGCCGGGGTTGAGTCGAAACAAGGGCGGGGACGGGATGAAGGGAACGGCAACGGTGTCATCGTCACTGGCCGTGTTAACCCAGGTTTGCACGGCGAACGGCCGGTTGCTGGGGTTGGCGACTATCACCGAGGTGCTGCGCTTGTCGCTGTCGAATACCACGCGAGTGGCGCCGATGGTCAAAGCCGCCTGGGCGGTGGGGGCCTGTACATTGAGCATGAGCACGGTCAGGCCGACGCCCAGTGCACGCCATGAAATTACCGGTGGTGGGGGTATGCGGGACATGGGATCTAACTCCATACGCCCGGGTGAGCACATTGCACCCGGACGTATCGAAATGCCGCTTGAACACGACGCACTCAGGCACTGTGTTCAAGAGGGCAGGGTGACTATCAGTTGATGGTGACGATGAACGGGACGTCGGCCGAAGCCGCACCGGCTGTCACTGGCAGGGTGATGGAGCGGTAGTAGGCGTTGAATACCATGTCGGTAGAACCGGTATCTGCCAGATCGTAATCGACGGACGATGTGCCCGGCGCGATCGAGGCACCGCTTCTATCCCTTAGTGAGATCGCTACGCCTCCGGCACCATCAGGGGTGCTGGTGACCGCGAAGTAATCACTGTCGTCCGCATGTGCAGTGCCGTTGAAGGTGACTTTGGCGGTGTTGTCAGCTGGCTTAAGGCCACAACCGGGACCGCCACTTACGCGTAATGCAAAGCTCTTGCCCCTGTACTCCTGGTCAACGGCGGTAAAGCGGGATGCTTCGATGCTACCCATTTTCACCTGATTGCCGACAGAGCCATCTTCCGGGTTGATGATTTCAATCGGGCAGGTGCTGTTCTTGATCTTGCCTTCGAAATGGATGGTGCCGGTGTTTGCATACACGGAAGTGCCTGCCACTGCAGCAGAAAGTCCCAGGGAAAGTGCGAGTAGATGTTTTTTCATGGTGAATCCTTAGTTGGTTTGGTGCGCGTTAGTACAAGATGTAGTTTTAGATGGGTGCACTTGTACTGGGTTGGTTGTGATCAGTTAGTCATGATCGGGAGGGATCTTAGAGGGGGTTTTATAATTAGGATAGTGATCGTTATGTTGATATTTCGACGGGGTGTGTAGGAATACTCTCGATGCTGGCTATTGGCTATGTTTTTTCGTAAAATATTGTTTGTATTGATATTATTTTTTTCAAATTGTGTTGCGACAAAAAATGTTGATGACTAATCAGGGATGTTTGAGGAGGGCGTGCAAGGGGTTGGGGGCGGGCGTTGGGAAGTATCTTGGTTGTGATCGAATTTTAGATCGAAGTGGCGATGGGAAGATAAAAGCTTCGGCGGCAAAGCTGATAAGTTGCCGCCGAAGTTTAAGTAAGTATTAATTCTGGCGAACCGTTCTACCGTTCACCGTAGCATCTATGAAGGTTTTGACCTTGCTATTTGCGTGATTCGCAGCCGAGCGGGGATCGCCGTTGAAATTTGAAGTCGCTTCTTGGAGCTGCCGAATAAACGGATTCGTCTCACCAACTTGCTTAGGTCCACTGGGCGGAGTCGGTTTCAGGTTTGAACTCCCCTGCTGTATGTCAGTAAGATTTGGGACTGACTGGGTGCGGAGAAGCGGTGAACTTGATGCCTGTGCAATTGGTGGTGCCGGTGGTGGTGCCGGTGGTTGTGCTGATGGGCCCACCGTTGCGGGAAGACTAAAGCGATTAAGTCCTCCCAGGTCAGCATTCATGCCGTTGGGTGCTGCTCGCGTCTGTTGTGCCAAGTAAATGGGTATCTCATCCAACATCTCTTTCCACGCTGAGTTTGCAGCCCTCCTCGTGAAGAACTTATTCACTACCCCAAAAATGCCACTGCCGATACTGGGTATCGCCGTCACAAACGCCCCAATCCCGAAATACCCTGCCCATTCGTTTGCCTCCTCGTCACCGGTCGCAGTGGCGTATCCACTGGCGACAGTTGCTGCAGCGGTCAAGGTCGCACTCGTTACAAGCAGCGCAGCACCGATAGCGGCAGAGATCAAGGCCTTCCCAGCCAATTTTGTAGCGACGACAACGGATTTGTATGCCGCAACGCTGGCACCCACGGTAAACAGTGCTCCGACACCCACAAACACCCATGCCAGCCAGTCACCGCCCCCACCCGCTGACAATGAAGGCGTCTGGTCCTCATCCGGCCGCCGCAACCTGCCACTCCAGCCGATCGCCTCATGCCCGGTCGGGTCACGCAGCGCGATTGGGTTGCCCAGGCAGTACGTGTAAGGATTGACCCCGCCGCTGCCGAACGGGCTGAGCGAGTCCGGACTGTGAAAGCGCATCAGGCACGGGTTGTAAGCCCGGTAACCCCGGCCCAGCAAGTACCAACCGCTGGCTTGGTCACGCACTTCGCCGTTGAACGCCAGCAGGCTTTGTAGCGCGTCATCACTGTGGCGTTCGCCGTAGGCGCTGTAGACGGCCGTGCGCAGGTCACGTTGCTGGCTTTCACCCAGTACGCTGTTGTTCGCGTCAGTCATCAACAGCAAGGTTTGTGCAGTGTCACCCGTTTGTTGTTGCCCTAGGGGCTGGTCCAGGTTGTAGAGGATTTGAGTCTGGCGATCATCCTGAACGACAGCGTTCAGTTGCTGGCCCTGATAAAAACGCAAAGTCTCGCTCTGATTGCCTTGTTGCGCATTGACGAGATGGTCAGAGGCCTGTGTGGGCGGCTGTCGGTTCGGTCTTCTTATATCGCGAATAATAATTCTTGGGACCTGTCACAAATTACAGGTAGCCTCCTTCATTCGCCGGAACCTCCTGAATCTTCTGTGTTTTGCCAAAAAAAAAAACTTCGATTCCCGCCACCGTTCGTCCCATGCCAGGGATTTTGAATGCCAGGGTGGCGCGTTTGGTGAATTGAGATAGGGTTGACTCAGGAACCTGCGCGACTGGAGAACCACATGCGCTATTCAGGCTTGACCCAACGCATCGCCGGTGAAGGCGCCGCGGCCTGGCAGATACACAATCGCGCAGTGCAATTGCGCGAACAGGGCGTCGATATACTGCTGCTTTCGGTCGGCGACCCGGATTTCGATACCCCGCAACCTATCGTTCTAGCCGCTATAGACAGCTTGTTGGCGGGTGACACCCATTACTCGGAAGTCCGCGGCAACCGTCGGTTGCGCGACAGCATCGCCCGTCGCCATCAGCGACAGAGCGGGCAGGCGGTGGATGCCGAGCATGTGATCGTCATGCCCGGTGCCCAGTGTGCGGTGTATTCGGTGGCGCAATGCCTGCTCGATCCGGGGGACGAGGTAATTGTCGCCGAACCGATGTACGTGACGTATGAGGGCGTGTTCGGTGCCATTGGGGCGAAAGTCGTGCCTGTTGCGGTGTGTCCGGAGAACGGCTTTCGGGTCGATCCGGGCGATGTCGCGGCGCTGATCACGCCACGAACCCGGGCCATTTTACTCAACAGCCCGAACAATCCTTCCGGTGCGAGCCTGTCTCTGAAGATCTGGCAGGCACTGGCTTCGTTGTGCATTCGGCATGACGTGTGGCTGATCAGTGACGAGGTGTACAGCGATCTGCTGTACGAGGGCGACCACATCAGTCCGGCCAGCCTGCCGGACATGGCCGAACGCACCGCGACCATCAATAGCTTGTCCAAATCCCACGCCATGAGTGGCTGGCGGGTGGGCTGGGTGATCGGGCCCAAGCCCTTGGCCGATCACCTGGAACATCTGTCGCTGTGCATGCTGTTCGGTATTCCGGAGTTCGTGCAGAAGGCGGCGCAACGGGCCCTGGAAGAGGAGCTGCCCGAGGTGGCGTCGATGCGCGAGGAGTACCGCCAGCGTCGCGACCTGGTGTGCGCGAGCCTGGACGGATGCGCGGGCCTGCGGCCGATACGCCCGGATGGCGGGATGTTCGTGATGGTCGACGTGCGCCAGACCGGCCTGTCGGCCCAGCGTTTTGCCGAGCGACTACTGGACGGTTATGGCGTTTCGGTGCTGGCCGGCGAAGCGTTTGGACCGAGTGCGGCGGGGCATATCCGGATTGGACTGGTAGTGGACAGGCGCAAGCTGGCCGATGCGTGTCGGCGGATTGCGTCGTGTGCGTCGCAGCTTCTGGAGGCGAGGCGGGCCTGAGGGTTTTGTGCAGATTGGCTGGCCTCTTCGCGAGCAGGCTCGCTCCCACATTTTGATCTGTGGTGTTCACAAAACCCTGTGGGAGCGAGCCTGCTCGCGAAGGCTATCTCATAATCGCCAGATCCATCAGGCCTTCCACGCTTGAACATTCACCAGATTCTTCGGCCGCTCACCCCCCAGCGCCGCCAGTAGATTATCCACCGCACACTTCGCCATCGCCTCGCGCGTTTCGTGGGTCGCCGAGCCAATGTGCGGCGTCGCCACCACGTTGTGTAGCTGCAACAACGGCGAGTCGGCATTCAACGGCTCACGCTCGAACACATCCAGCCCCGCGGCCCGAATCTGCCCGTTATGCAGCGCTTCGATCATGGCGGTTTCATCCACCACCTTGCCTCGGGAGATGTTGATGAAGATCGTTTCAGGCCCCATCAGGGCAAATTCTTCAGCACCAATGAGTCCTTCGGTTTCAGCCGTCAGTGGCAATGTGAGGCAGACGAAATCAGCCTCCTGCAACAACTGTGGCAGGCTCCTGTACTGCGCATCGAATCGCTGTTCCACCGCCGGTTTCGGCGTATGGCTGTGGTAGATCACCGGCATGCCAAAACCGAAATGCCCGCGCTGGGCCAGCGCCTCGCCGATCCGTCCCATGCCGATGATGCCCAGGGTTTTGCCATGCACGTCGGTGCCGAATTGCGCAGCGCCGACATTGCGCGTCCACTCGCCGGCGCGAACCACGTTGGCCAGTTCCACCACGCGTCGGGCAGTCGCCAGGATCAGCGCGAACCCGGTGTCGGCGGTGGTTTCGGTTAGCACGTCCGGGGTGTTGCTGAGCAGGATTCGCCGTTCGGTCAGGTAGTCGACGTCGTAATTGTCGACGCCCACCGAGACGCTGGCGATGGCTTGCAGATGTGGCGCCAGATCGAGCAGCTCGGCATCCAGTTTCAGACTGGCACCGAGCAAGCCATGAGCCCGGGGCAGGGCATCACGCAGACTGGCCAGGCCTGCGGCATCGAGGCTTTCGATCAGCGTCACCTCGGCCTGCGCTTGCAGGCGAGCCATCAGCGCCGGCGAGAGTTTCTTGTACAGCACAACCTGCTTTTTCATTGTCGTCATCTCAACATCAATTCAAGGGTGAGTAGCCACTGGCCGTTGTACAGCAACCTTGTTCACGACCCGGTCACTGGCGCCTGGCTTGAGACACAACGTCAGCACCACCGACAGCATCAGTGCGCCGCTCATCAACAGATACGACGCACCGGGCGATCCGGTGGAGCTGTTCAGGTAACCGACCAGATAGGAACCGCCAAACGAACCGAGGGCACCCATGCTGTTGATCAACGCCATGGCGCCGCCCGCCACGTTGGCCGGAAGGATTTCCGGAACGATGGCGAAAAACGGCCCGTAAGGTGCGTACATGCAAGCGCCGGCGATCACCAGCAAGGTGTAGGACCACCAGAAATGTTCCGCGCCCAGGGCGTAGGAGCCGTAGAACGCAATCGAGGCGATCAACAGCGGTGGCCACACGAAGCGTTTACGTTTTTGCAATTTGTCCGAACCCCAGGACACCAGCAGCATGCCGATCACTGCGGCGAGATAAGGTAACGCCGAAAGCCAACCCGCTTCGATCATGTCCATTTGCGCCCCGGCCTTGAGGATCGACGGCAGCCACAGTACGAAGCCATAGACGCCGATGCTCCAGCAGAAAAACTGCAAGGCCAGGATGATCACCTTCGGCGAGCGGAAGGCTTCGGCGTAGTTCTTCACCGCCTTGATGCCGACCTGTTCGGCGGCCAGGGCGCTTTCCAGGTCCTGTTTTTCCTGGTCGCTGAGCCACTTGGCCTGGGCCGGACGGTCATCGGCCAGGCGCCACCAGATAAACGCCCAGAGCACTGCCGGCAAACCTTCGATGATGAACATCCAGCGCCAGCTGTAATGCTGCACCAGATAGCCCGATACCACCGACATCCAGAGCATGGTCACCGGGTTGCCGAGGATCAGGAAGGTATTGGCGCGCGAGCGTTCGGCACGGGTGAACCAGTGGCACAGGTACACCAGCATCGCCGGCATGACCGCGGCTTCGACCACGCCGAGCATGAAACGGATGACGATCAGCCACCAGGCGTTGGAGACAATCCCGGTCAAGGTGGCCAGGCTGCCCCAGAGAATCAGGCTGACGAAGATCAGCTTTTTCACGCTGTGTTTCTGCGCGTAGATCGCCCCGGGTACCTGGAAGAAAAAGTAGCCGAGGAAGAACAGCGCGCCGAGCATCGACGACAGGCCGGGCGTAATCATCAGGTCCGCCGCCATGCCGGATGCGGCGGCGAATCCGTAGTTGGCGCGGTCGAGGTACGCCAGGCTGTAGGTAATGAACACAATGGGCATGATGTACCACCAGCGGCGGGTGGCGAGGGTTGCGGTTTTCATGGTGGTGCTCCTGAGCTTGTTGTTTTTGTCGCAGCAGGTAACGGTTTGAATCTTCGGTGCCTTTACTGGCCTCATCGCGAGCAAACTCGCTCCCACAAGGGATCTAGGTTCGACACATATCCCCTGTGGGAGCGAGCTTGCTCGCGATGGTGGCCTCAAATTCGCTGACCATTTCGGATCGGGTAGGCAACCCCTCCATATCCCCCCGACTCTGCACCGCCCGGCTGCCAATCCAGTTGGCGCGCTTCACGGCGTCGGCAAAGCTATGGTTTTCCAGCAGCGCGCTGATCATGCCGACGGCAAACCCGTCGCCGGCACCGACGGTGTCGACCACGGTATTCACCGGTACGCCCGCGACAAATCCCTGATCCTGGTGGGTGCGGTAGTACGCCCCATGCGGCCCGAGTTTGATCGCCACGGCTTCGGCGCCCTGGTCGAGGTAAAACGCCGCAATGTCGGCGGGGTCTTCGAAACCGGTCAGCAGCCGACCTTCGCTCAAGCCCGGCAGCACCCAATGGGCCAAGGCGGCGAGGCGGTTGATTTCAGTGATCATCTGTTGCGTACTCGCCCACAGGCTCGGGCGCAGGTTCGGGTCGAAGGACACGCTGCGTCCGGCGGCGCGCATGCGGGTCATCAATTCGAACGACATCTGCCGCGCCGACTCCGACAGCGCCGGAGGAATGCCGGTGGCGTGCAGGTGTCGGGCCTTGAGCAATTCGGGCATGATCGACTGCGGCGACAGGTGACTGGCCGCCGAGCCGCGGCGGAAATACTCGACCACCGGATCGCTGCCATCGTCGGTGCGGGACTTGAGTTGAAAACCGGTCGGGTGGGCGGTGTCGATGTCGACGTGGCGGCAATCCAGGCCTTCTTTTTCCAGGGTATCGACCACGAACCGGCCCAGCGAATCGGCACCGACGCGGCTCAGCCATGCCACGTTGAAGCCCAGTCGGGAAAGGCCAATGGCGACATTGCTGTCAGCGCCGGCAATGCGTTTGTGAAAAGCGCCGACGCTGGCCAGATCACCCGCCTGCTCGGCGACGAACATCGACATGGTCTCGCCGAAGGACAGAATATCGATCTCAGACATGAGCACTCTCCAGCTGCGATTGGCCGAGGTGGACGAGGGCGGCGACGTGCTCGGTGGTCAGTTGCACCAGGTCATCGCCTTGCAGCGGATATTCCGCGGCCCGCATAACGCCCTGGGCCATGTGCTGCAGCAGGTGTTCCCACTGTTGCAGGTCACTGGCGGCGGGCGGGATGGCGACCAGTTTGCCGTCGGCACGGCGCGTGACCGCTTTGCAGTGCACATAACCGACATGACGACCGAGCAACCGTGCGGCGCTGGCGGCGGACTGGTCCTGCCAGTGCCAATTGCCGATATCGAAGGTCATTTTGATCGGCAGCTCGTGCCGCTCGACGTCCGCGAAAAAGCGCTGGAAGGGTTCAATGCGGCCGCCGTGCAGGGTCTGGTCGTTTTCCACCAGCAACTGCACGGCGCTTTCGCCCAGCACTCGGGCGAGGGTTTGCAGATCGCAGTTGTCGGTGAAATAGCCCAACGACACTTTCAGCCATTTGGCGCCGAACGCCTGGGCGCGCTGCAGGGCCGTGATCAGTTCGGGGTTGGGTCTGGATTGCCCGGCCAGCCATAGCTCCATGGGTGATGAATACACGCTCTGCAGGCCTTCTGCTTGAGTGGCATCGGCCAGTTGAGCGGGGTCCTCGATGGTCAGTAATTCCTCACGCCACTCAATGCGCGTGGCGCCGGCGGCGGCGAGAATCTCGATGAAACTGCCTTGGCCGAGTTGGCGCACCAGGTCGGCGCCGTAGCTGGAGAGGCTGATGGAAACGGGTGGTTTATTCATTGTTTTTCTACCTCTGAAACCGGTTTCATTTTTGTTCAAATTTTTTTGTGGTGCTAGTCAGGGCCCCATCGCGAGCAGGCTCACTCCTACAATGGGCCTATATTCACAAATCCACTGTAGGAGCGAGCCTGCTCGCGATGGCGTCTTAACATTCAACGCAAATTCCCAAGCGTCGACCCCCGCACAATCAACCGCGCCGAAAAATCCACCGTCCGCACCGGACCGTCATCCCCACGCAAACGCTTGAGCAAACACTCGAAAGCGCTCGCGCCAATCTCGGCAGTCGGCTGGGCGAGGGCAGTGATGCCGCTGCCCACCAAGGGGTACCAATCCAGGTCATCGAGGGCGATCAGGCCGACATCCTCGAACAGCTTGCACTGCAATTCCCGCAAGGCATGGGTGCTGGCCAACGCCGCAATCCCATTCGCGCAGAACAGGGCTTTCGGGCCGGGACCTGGCGCATCGAGGAAGGTTTTCAGTCGGGCAGTCAGTTCGCTGCCGGTTTCGATGAGCGTGCCGCGAAGCGCCGGACGCTGGGCAATCCGCGCCTTGAAACTGCTGACCCGCTCGATTCGCGAACTGGTGCCGTCATAGGGTTCGGTGACTAGCAGCACATCGCGGTAGCCCTGGGCTTCAAGGTGGGTCAGAGCCATCTCGACCGCCGCCGGGTTGTCCAGCCCGACCAGATCGCTTTCGAGCTGCTCGACCTTGCGGTCCACCAGTACCAGCGGCATTTCCCGGTGCAGTTCGCGCAATTCATCGCGATGGTGGCCGAGGGTGTTCACGATCAGGCCTTCGATGTTGTAGGAACGCAGCAGGGCCAGGTGCTGGCGTTCCTGCTCGTCATCGCGGTCGGTGTTGCACACCACCAGGCTGTAGCCGTGCCGACGGCACGCGGTTTCCACCCCGTGCATCACGGCAATCGAATAAGGATTGCGGATATCGGCCACCAGCATGCCGATCAGGCGGGTTCGGCCGCGCTTCAGGCCGCGGGCCATCTGGTTCGGGCGGTAGCCCAATTCGGCAATCGCCTGCTCGATGCGCAAGGCAATTGCATCGGAAAGCAGGGCACGGTCTTCGCCAATGAACCGCGACACGCTGGCCTTGGAGACCTTGGCGTGTTCGGCCACGTCAAGCATGGTCACGCGGCTGCGCTGGGCGGCGGAGAAATCGTTCACGGTCTGAAACCTTCTTATTGGATTTATAAGGTCGAGTGCTTCGTGAGACAGCACTGAAACCGGTTTCAGAAGACACCAAAATCCAATTCGCCGTCAAGCCCCTAATGGTTGATTGTCGAACAATGAGCGACAAGTGACCGTCAGGCCAGCACGCTCAACCATGCCGAACCCAGCAGCAACAGGCCCATGCAGCGATTGAAGCGTTGCATGGCACGGGGTGAGCGCAACCAGCGGCTTGAACCGGCGCCGAGCATCGCCCAGACCGCGAGACATGGCAGGGAAACCAGAAAAAACACCAGGGACAAATACACCACCTGCACGGCGCGATGCTCGCCACCCCCGGCGAATACGCTGACCACCGCCAGCGCCATCATCCAGGTTTTCGGATTGACCAGTTGCAGGCTGGCGGCGCCCATCCATCCGAGGCGCGCTTCGCTGTTGCGGGCGGCAATGGCAGTCGCCGGGGTGCTGAAAATCTGCCAGGCCAGATAACTCAGCCACGCCACGCCGGCCCATTGCATGACGCTTTGCACGGCGGGCCACGCGGTCAATGATGAACCGATGCCCGTGCCCACCAGCAACACGAGCGTCGCAGCGCTGGCACAGGCGCCGACGATGATCGGCACAGCCGCGACCCACCCGTATCGAGCGCTGTTGCTTAGCACCAGAATATTGGTCGGGCCGGGGGTGATCGAAGCCACAAAGGCAAACAGCAGGAACGGCAGTAACGTCGGGAACGAGGGCAGCATCGCGGGCTAACTCCGGTGAAGATCAGTGAAGTCGATCTTCACAATCCCGGGGGTTATCTGTCTGGAAGATTTGAGCAGCGTTTGCGGTACAGCGCCGGCGTCAGGCCGTAGGCACGCATGAACCAGCGCCCCAGATGGCTCTGATCGGCAAAGCCCAGCGCCATCGCCACCGCCGCCGGTTGTTCGCCACGGGCCAGCAGGCGGCGGGCGGTGGCCAGGCGGAGTTGCACCAGATACGCGTGGGGCGCCATGCCATAGGCAGCCTTGAACGCGCGGGAGAGGCGGAAGCGGTCGACGCCTGTGACGGCGGCCAGTTGATCGAGGCCGATGTCGTATTGCGCGTTGGCATGCAGGTATTCCCGGGCTTTCTGTGCCACCCGCGGCAGACGCGGGTCCTGGCCATCGCGGGCGCGCCAGTGCAAGTGGCTGGTCAGGCGCTCGAGCAAACCGTCGAGGGCGGTCTGGCGGACGATCTTCAGTTCACCGCGATGCAGGGTTTCAAACGCCAGGCTGGTGGCCTGGGCCAGACGCGCATCGCAGGCCAAGGTGGCGGCGAAGCTGAGCTGGCTGTTGTCGGGGGCATGGTCGAACACGGCACTGAGTTCACGCTGCAACCACTGTGGGTCGAGGTACAGCATGCGGTAGGTGAAACCGTCGGCGGTCGGGGCTTCGCCGTCATGGATGTCACCCGGTTCAAGCAGAAACACCTTGCCCGGCGTGCTCTGGTGCCTGGCCCGTCGGCAATTGAATTGCTGGACCCCTTGCTCGGTAACGCCCACCAAATAGCTGTCATGCCAGTGCGGGTCGTAGGCGTGACCTTCGAAATGCGCGCGCAGGGTCTCGATGCCGGTGTCGGCATCCTGGGCCAGGTCGATCCAGTTGTGAGTGTTCATGGGGTACCTGTGAAACGGTTTGCCGGGCTATTAAACCCCTCGGCCGAGGACCATGCCTAGAACGTTTGTGCAGGCATCAGCCGAACAGGCCGGCGGCGATGTTGATCGAGAACCCGAGAATGGCGGTGTTGAACAAAAAACCGATCAACGACTGCGCCAGCACGATCTTGCGCATGCCCCGGGTGGCCACACCGACATCCGAGGTCTGCACCGCCACACCGATGGTGAACGAGAAGTACAGGAAGTCCCAGTAGTTGGGGGTCGTCAGGCCTTCGGCAAAACGCAGCGCCGGTTCCTTGCCGTCCCAGATGTAATACAGCCGGGCGTAATGCAGGCTGAAGATGACGCCGATCAGTAGCCATGAGCCGATGACGGTCAGCGCGGTGAAGCCGTAGTGCAGCAGCTTGCGGGTGGTTTCCAGGTCTTTGCTGCCGGCCAGTTCGAAGGTGATGGCCGCCAGGCTGGCCAGTGCCGCAATGCACACCAGCGCCAGCACCAGCCCGGCGTTTTCGTCTTCGATTTCGGCGATGCGTTTTACGTCAGTCGCTTTCGAACGCACGGTGAGCCAGAACATCAGCAACAGGTAGATCCAGACGCCGGCATTCCAGCCGATGAGGATCTTGCCGATCGGCGAATCGGCCGGAACCAGAAAGCCCACCGCGATGCCCAGCAGGATGGCGGCGGACAGGCGAGGGTGGGTGCGTGCGAGGAAGATCATGGAGGCTCGTTGGATTGGGGCTGTGCAATCACCTTAGCCCAGGTGAACACATTCTTGAAATCACTGAGGCCCCCTGTGGGAGCGAGCTTGCTCGCGATGGCGGGCTGACAGTCAACACAGTCATCGACTGACACACCGCCATCGCGAGCAAGCTCGCTCCCACAGGGACCAGTGTTTGGTCAGGTGTTTTTATGTCGCTTGCGCACCAGCTTCATCACCACCACAAAAAACACCGGCACGAACACCACGGCCAGGGTCGCGGTGATCATCCCGCCGATCACCCCGGTGCCGATGGCTTGCTGGCTCGCCGAACTGGCGCCGGTGGCGATCGCCAATGGCACCACGCCCAGGATGAACGCCAGCGAGGTCATGACAATCGGCCGCAAGCGCAGGCGTGCCGCTTGCAGGGTGGCGTCGATCAGGTCGTGGCCTTCGTCGTACAGGCTCTTGGCGAACTCGATGATCAGGATCGCGTTCTTTGCCGACAGGCCGATGATGGTGATCAGCCCGACCTTGAAGAACACATCGTTGGGCATCCCGCGCAAGGTCACTGCCAGCACCGCGCCGAGCACACCCAGTGGCACCACCAGCAGCACCGAGGTCGGGATCGACCAGCTCTCGTACAACGCCGCCAGGCACAGGAACACGATCAACAGCGACAACCCCAGCAGGATCGGTGCCTGGCTACCGGACAGGCGTTCCTGCAACGACAACCCGGTCCATTCCTGGCCCAGGCCTGCCGGGCCTTGCGCCACCAGCCGCTCGATCTCGGCCATGGCCTCGCCGGTACTGTGGCCCGGCGTCGGTTCACCGGAAATGCTGATTGCCGGGTAGCCGTTGTAGCGGGTCAACTGCGCCGGGCCCTGAGTCCACTTGGCCTGCACAAAGGCCGACAACGGCACCATTTTTTCATGGGTGTTGCGCACGTGAATCTTCAGCAGGTCAGCCACCTGACTGCGCTGGTCGCCCTCGGCCTGCACCACGACGCGCTGCATCCGCCCCTGATTGGGAAAGTCGTTGATGTAGGCCGAGCCCACGGYCGTGGACAGCACGTTGCCGACGTCGGCAAAGGACACACCCAGCGCGTTGGCCTGCTTGCGGTCGACGATCAGTTGCACCYGCGGTGCCTCGGCCAGGGCGCTTTCGCGCACGTTCATCAGGATCGGGCTTTTTTCGGCCGCCGCGAGCAGGTCGGTGCGAGCCTCCATCAACTTCTCATGACCGAGGCCGCCGCGATCCTGCAGGCGAAATTCGAATCCGCTGGAGGTACCCAGGCCATCCACGGGCGGTGGCAGTACGGCAAATGTCACCGCGTCCTTGATCTGGCTGAGGGCAACGTTGGCCCGGTCGGCAATCGAGCTGGCCGAATCGTCACTGCCACGCTCGGACCAGTCCTTGAGCGTGCTGAACGCCAGCGCCGCATTCTGCCCGCTGCCGGAGAAGCTGAATCCGAGAATCACCACGCTGTCACGAATGCCCGGTTCCCCGGCGTTGTGCGCTTCAACCTGCTCGGCCACCTGCACTGTGCGGTTCTTGCTCGCGCCCGGTGGCAATTGAATGTCGGTGATGGTGTAACCCTGGTCTTCCACCGGCAGGAACGAGGAGGGCAGACGACTGAAGCACACGCCCAGACCCACCAGCAGCACACCGTAGATCAGCAGGAAACGCCCGCTGCGTTTCAGTGCATAGGCAACCCAGCCCTGATAGCGCTCGGTCAGTTGCTCGAAGCGACGGTTGAACCAGCCGAAGAAGCCGGTCTTTTCGTGGTGTTCGCCCTTGGCAATCGGCTTGAGCAATGTCGCGCACAGGGCCGGAGTCAAGGTCAGGGCGAGGAAGGCCGAGAACAGGATGGACGTGGCCATCGACAGCGAAAATTGCTGGTAGATCACCCCGACCGAGCCCTGCATGAACGCCATCGGAATGAACACCGCGACCAGCACCAGGGTGATGCCGATGATGGCCCCGGTGATCTGCCGCATGGCCTTGCGCGTGGCTTCCTTGGGTGACAAACCCTCGGTGGTCATGATTCGCTCGACGTTTTCCACCACCACGATGGCGTCGTCCACCAGAATGCCGATGGCCAGCACCATGCCGAACATGGTCAGCACGTTGATCGAAAACCCCAGCGCCAGCATTGTCGCAAAGGTGCCCATCAGCGCCACCGGCACCACCAGCGTCGGAATCAGCGTGTAGCGGATGTTCTGCAGGAACAGGAACATTACCGCGAACACCAGCAGCATCGCCTCGAAGAGGGTGTAGACCACTTTGGTGATCGAGACCTTGACGAAGGGGGAGGTGTCATACGGGATCTTGTATTCGACGTTCGCCGGGAAGTAGCGCGACAGTTCATCCATCTTCGCCCGCACCAGGGTCGCGGTGTTCAGGGCGTTGGCACCGGGCGACAACTGCACGGCGACGGCGGTGGACGGCTTGCCGTTCAGGCGCGTGGAGAACTGGTATTCCTGGCTACCGATCTCGACCCGCGCCACATCGCTGACGCGCACGGTAGAACCGTCCGGATTGGCCTTGAGGACGATGTCGGCAAACTCTTCGGGGGTCGACAACTGACCCTTGACAAGAATGGTCGCGGTGATTTCCTGGGTGGTGCGGGTCGGCAGGTCGCCGATGCTGCCCGCCGACACCTGGGCGTTTTGCGCGACGATGGCGGCGTTGACGTCCGCCGGTGTCAGATTGAAGGCAAGCAGTTTTTGCGGGTCGATCCAGATCCGCATCGCCCGCTCGGCGCCGTACAGCTGCGCCTTGCCGACGCCGTCCAGACGCTTGACCTCGTTCATCACGTTGCGCGCCAGGTAATCGCTGAGCGCCACGTCGTCGAGTTTGCCGTCGCTGGACGTCAGGGTGATCAACAGCAGGAAACCGGAGGAGACTTTCTCCACCTGCAAACCTTGCTGGATCACCGCTTGTGGCAGGCGTGACTCCACGGCTTTCAGGCGGTTCTGCACATCGACCTGAGCCAGTTCCGGGTTGGTGCCCGGCTGGAAGGTGGCCTTGATGGTCGCGCTGCCGAGGCTGCTCTGGGATTCGAAATACAGCAGGTGATCGGCGCCGTTGAGCTCTTCCTCGATCAGGCTGACCACGCTCTCGTCCACGGTTTGCGCCGAAGCGCCCGGGTACACGGCGTAGATTTCGATTTGTGGCGGCGCGACATCCGGGTATTGCGCCACCGGCAGTTGTGGAATGGCCAGCGCACCGGCCAGCAGGATGAACAGGGCAACCACCCAGGCGAACACCGGGCGGTCAATAAAGAACTGCGGCATAAAAAAGCGTCCTGCTTACTGACCAGTCACCTGGGCAAGTGGAAGAGGGGTGTCGTCGATCTGCACTTTCTCGCCGGGGCGGGCGTGCTGCAGTCCCTCGATGACGATGCGGTCGCCTGCTTTCAGGCCGCTGGTGACGATCCAGCGATCGTTCTGCACGGCGCCCAGTTCGACCGGTTGCTGGCCGACCCGCTGTTCGTCGTCGAGCAGCAGCACCTGGGCGATGCCGGCGCTGTCGTGCTGGATGGCCCGTTGCGGCACGCTAATGCCCTGCTGGTTGACCGCTTGTTCCAGGCGTACGCGCACGAAACTGCCGGGCAGCAAGTCGAGGTCGGGGTTGGGGAACTCGCTGCGCAGGATGATCTGGCCGGTGCCCGGGTCGACGCTGATGTCACTGAACAACATTTTGCCCGGCAGCGGGTACAGGCTGCCGTCATCCTGAATCAGCGTGGCCTTGGCCTGGTCCTGGCCGACCTGCTGCAACTGGCCGGAACGGAAGGCGCGGCGCAGTTCGTTGAGTTCGCGGGTGGACTGGGTCAGGTCGGCGTGAATCGGGTTCAGTTGCTGAATCAGCGCCAGCGGCGTGGTTTCGTTCTGCCCGACCAGCGCGCCTTCGGTGACCAGCGCGCGACCGATACGCCCGGAAATCGGCGCGGTGACGGTGGCGTAGCCGAGGTTCAGCCGGGCGCGTTCCACCGCGGCCTTGTTGCCGGCGACGTCGGCGGCGGTCTGCCGTGCGTTGGCCCGGGCGTTATCGTAGTCCTGACCGCTGATGGCCTTGTCGTCGATCAACCGGGCGTAGCGCTGCTCCTGCAGCCGGGCCTGGAACGCATTGGCTTCGGCCTTGCGCAACGCCGCTTCGGCGCTGTCCAGGTCGGCCTTGAACGGCGCCGGGTCGATGCGGAACAGCACATCACCCTGTTTCACATCACTGCCTTCACGGAAGGTGCGCTGCAAGACCACGCCAGCCACGCGGGCACGCACTTCGGCCATGCGCGGTGCGGCAATCCGCCCGCTCAGTTCGCTGCTGATGGTCAGCGGCCGCGCTTCGATGGTTTCGATGCGAACCGTGGCCAGCGGCGTCTGCTCTTCGGCAGTCGGCGCCTTGTCGCAAGCGGCCAGCATCAGCGCCAGTGCAATCAGGCTGAGCCTGGCAAGCAGATTGTTTGACATGTAATAACCCCAATAATGACCCCAGCATCCTACTGGGCGCAGGCGAGGGTAGCGGTGAAGCTTTGTTGGTGCTGTGTGAAATTGTGTAAGGGTTTTACTCAGGTGTGCGTGAGGGCGTATATCCTTCAGTCCTTGATTTCTATTGCGCCAGATACGCCGCCATCGCGAGCAAGCTCGCTCCCACAGTGGCCGGTGGTGTTCACAACATTTGTGTTCACATCAAATCCCTGTGGGAGCGAGCTTGCTCGCGATGGCAATCTATCTGGCGCCAAAGCACTTTCTGGAAACACCCCATGCCCAACATCCTCCTGGTCGAAGACGACACCGCCCTCGCCGAACTGATTGCCAGCTACCTGGAACGCAACGGTTATTCCGTCAGCGTGATCGGTCGTGGTGACCATGTGCGCGAACGAGCGCGGCTCAATCCGCCGGACCTGGTGATCCTCGACCTGATGCTGCCCGGCCTCGACGGCTTGCAAGTCTGTCGTTTGCTGCGCGCCGATTCGGCGACCCTGCCGATCCTGATGCTCACCGCCCGCGATGACAGCCACGACCAGGTCCTGGGCCTGGAAATGGGCGCCGACGACTACGTCACCAAACCGTGCGAGCCGCGGGTGCTGCTGGCCCGGGTGCGAACCTTGTTGCGCCGCAGCAGCCTCAGCGAACCGCAGACCGCCAACGACCGCATTCTGATGGGCAACCTGTGCATCGACCTGTCTGAACGCACCGTGACCTGGCGCGGGCAATTGGTGGACCTGTCCAGTGGTGAGTACAACCTGCTGGTGGTGCTGGCCCGGCATGCCGGTGAAGTGTTGAGTCGCGACCAGATCCTGCAACGCCTGCGTGGCATCGAATTCAATGGCACTGACCGTTCGGTGGACGTGGCGATTTCCAAATTGCGGCGCAAGTTCGACGACCACGCCGGCGAGGCGCGCAAGATCAAGACCGTGTGGGGCAAGGGGTACTTGTTCAGCCGTTCCGAATGGGAATGCTGAGCCGATGTTCAGAATCCTCTTTCGTTTGTACCTGGTGACCATCGTCTCCTTCAGCGCCGCGATTTACCTGGTGCCGGATCTGGTGATCAAGGTGTTCCACGAGCGCTTTGTCACCTACAACCTCGATTATTCCCGTGGGCTGCAAACGCTGATCGTCAAACAGTTTCACGCGGCCCCGACGGAACAATGGCCAGCCTTGGCCAAGGAGATGGACGAGGACTTCGAACCGCTGCACATCGTGCTCGGCAGCAATGACGACAGCAGCCTGACGCCTGATGAACAGCAGCGTTTGCAGCGCGGCGAGAACGTCGTGCGCGTGGGCGACTGGGGTTGGCGCACGCTGGCGGTCGCGCCGCTGAATGAGCACACCGTGGTGCAAATGGTCGTGCCGCCCGATCCACTGGACGTCAACCTGTTGTACTGGAGCATCAACGTCCTGATCGGCGCGACCATGCTCGCTTGCCTGTTGTTGTGGCTGCGCCCGCACTGGCGTGATCTGGAGCGCCTCAAGGGCACGGCCGAACGCTTTGGCAAGGGGCACCTGAGCGAGCGCACGCAAATCTCCCCGAGCTCCAACATTGGTAGCCTGGCCACAGTGTTCGACACCATGGCCGGCGACATCGAAAACCTGCTCAACCAGCAGCGGGACTTGCTCAATGCGGTATCCCACGAGTTGCGCACGCCCCTGACGCGCCTGGATTTCGGCCTGGCGCTGGCGCTGTCCGACGACTTGCCAGCGGCCAGCCGCGAGCGCCTGCAAAGCCTGGTGGCGCACATTCGTGAGCTTGATGAGCTGGTGCTGGAGTTGCTGTCCTACAGTCGCCTGCAAAACCCGGCGCGGCTACCAGAGCAGGTCGAGGTGTCGCTGGATGAATTCATCGACAGCATTCTGGGCAGCGTCGACGAAGAACTGGAGTCCCCGGATATCGTCATCGACGTGCTGCTGCACGGCCAACTCGAACGCTTCAGCCTGGACCCGCGCCTGACCGCTCGCGCCCTGCAAAACCTGCTGCGCAACGCCATGCGCTACTGCGAGAAGCGTATCCAGATCGGTGTGCAGGTGTATGCCGGCGCCTGTGAAATCTGGGTCGACGATGACGGCATTGGCATTCCGGATGACGAGCGCGAGCGGATTTTCGAACCGTTCTACCGCCTCGACCGCAGCCGCGACCGCGCCACGGGTGGTTTCGGTCTGGGGCTGGCGATCAGCCGCCGCGCCCTGGAGGCTCAGGGCGGCACGCTGACGGTGCAAGCCTCGCCCCTGGGTGGGGCGCGGTTTCGCTTGTGGTTGCCGGGTTCGGCCTGACGCGCTTCGCAGGCACTGTCGCAGCGCCTGCGTTGAGCCAGGGTTTCTCAGGTACTCAGGCGACTACGCAACAGCTTCGCCATCGCCTCCAGATCCGCGATCGGCTGATGCCCGATCAGCATCCAGGCGTGTTCCATGTCAGCCCAATACACGATGTTCAGCTCGCGCCGCTGTTCATGGGCGAATTGGCGGCTGCCGCTGTTGGAGCGGGTTATGCACAGCGCCATGGGGCCGTGCACCGGATCGAGGTAGGTGATCTGGGCAATGGGCGCGCCGTCGTACTCGAGGATTTGCGCACGCTTGAACTCGGCACGAGGCAGGCTCAGTTTTGCCGGCGCGAGATCGAGGCCCAGGCGCGCATCGATGGTCCGCAGTTGTGCCCGTTGGGCGGCTTCATCAGCGGGTAAATGATCCAGGGTTTCCGGCACGTAGAGCGCCATGTAATCGGCCACCAGGCCGCGCCAGTTGTGTGTCTGCCGACTCGCTTGCCAGCCGAGAAACAACCGGTCCGCCAGCACGCCGCCGGCCAACAGTGCGGCCGCGGCGGCAAGGAACCAGCGCCGGTTGAGCCCGGGGCGGACGGGCGAGGGCAGCGTCGCGAGCATGGCTTGCAGGCGATCCACCGGCGCCTGCCGGGCCAGTTCATCGTAGGCGTCCTTGAACGGCAGGCTGCTGCGATCCAGCCATTGCAGGCGCAGGCCGAGCATCGGGTCTTTGATGATGGCCGCGTCGACGCGCGAGCGCTGCTCGGCATCGAGTTGGTTGTCGAGGTAGGCCACCAGTTGTTCGTCCGAGGTTCTCGCGCTCATCAATGTTCTCCTCGGTAAGGGTGCGGCACCGTGTGCAACGGTGGATATTCGGCCAGTTTCGCCCGAGCGGCGGCCAGGCGACTCATCACCGTGCCGATGGGCACTTGCAGCACGTCGGCGACTTCGCGGTAGGACAAGCCCTCGACGTAGGCGAGAAACACCGTTTCGCGCTGGGTCTCGGGCAACGCATCGACGCGACGGATGACTTGTGCCGCCAACACATGGGTCTGGGCCACGGATTCACCATCGAACGACAAGGCCTCATCGGCATCCACCTGACCCTGACCCTGACGCACCCGCTGGGCGCGGACTTCGTTGAGCCAGATCGAATGCAGAATGCTCAGCAGCCAGCGGTCCATGCGCGTTCCCGCCACGAATTGCGCGGCCCGTTCCAGCGCCCGCACGCAGGTGGCCTGCACCAGGTCATCGGCGACATGCCGTTGCCGGGACAGCAGCAGGCCGTAGCGCCATAACCGCGCCAGATGCTGGTTCAGTTCCGTTCGTATTGCCTGATCGCTGGCGATGGCGACCTCCGTCCGCTCGGGTTGTCAGGTTTTCGATGAGTCGTTGATGGCTTCGGCCAGATCCTGGTACTCCTCGCACTGGGTATTGCCGCAGATGGATTTGATCTGCTGCAGTTGCTCCTGCGCGAGATCCAGCCGGCCTTTGATCACATAGGCCTCGCCGAGGTATTCGCGGACTTGCGCGTACTGCGGGTCGAGTTTCACCGATTGCAGGTAATAGCCGATGCCTTCGTCGGTACGCCCTAGTTTACGCGTGGCGTAGCCGCGATAGTTCAGCGCTTTTGCCGTATTTGGCTGTTTCAGCGTGTCAAGCAGGGCAAGAGCTTCTTCGTAACGTCCGTCCTTGGCCAGTTGATACGCATAGTTGGTGCGGTCTTCGTCCGGCACCAGGTTGCTGGTCTGCCTGACGCACCGCTGCGATCGGGTATCCAGCACCTGACCTTTCGGGCAGGTGGGTCTGGTGGGCATGTCGTTACCGCCGCCACCACCGTTGGCCAGGGCAAGGGAGCCGGACAACGCAACGGTCAGCAACAGCGGGGTCATCAGAACGGCAAAACGAATATTCATGGGCTTTGCTCCAGAGGTTCACGGGTTTCAGATCAGGTCGCGCCTCGTCAGACGCAGTGCAAGGTCGATGTGATGAGAACACTGCAGCATGAACAATTATTCGTTGTGGGAGCGAGCTTGCTCGCGATAGCGCAGTGTCATTCAACGTTTATGTCGACTGAAACTCCGCTATCGCGAGCAAGCTCGCTCCCACAGAGGATTTGTGCCGGGCACAATTGCTGCGTCCGCCAATGTAACCCTGTGGGCGCGAGCTTGCTCGCGATGAACGATGACGCGGTATCAGCCCAGCAAACGAATGGGTGAACCCGCCACCCAGGCCTGGATGTCCTCGATCATTTGCGAGAAAAACAGCTGGTAGTTCTGTTGGCTCACGTATCCGACATGGGGCGTTGCCAGCACGTTATCCAGGGTCCGAAACGGATGGTGGGCAGGGAGCGGTTCCTGCTCGAAGACATCCAGTGCGGCACCGGCCAGCCGTTGTTTCTGCAACGCCTTGATCAGCGCCGCTTCATCGACAATCGGTCCGCGAGCGGTGTTCACCAGCAGCGCCGTGGGCTTCATCCAGCCAAGTGCCTGTGCATCCACCAGGCCCCGACTGCGCTCACTGAGCACCAGGTGCACCGACAACACGTCAGCCTGTTCGAACAGTTCCTGCTTGCTGACATAGGTCACACCGACCTGCGCCGCACGTTCGGCGGTGAGGTTTTCACTCCAGGCGATCACGCGCATGCCGAACACCTGACCGAACTGTGCAATACGCTGACCGATGCTGCCCAGACCGAGGATGGCCAGGGTCTTGCCATGCAAGTCACCGCCCAGGCCTTGTTGCCACTGGCCGGCACGCAGGGCATTGGCCTCGACCACCAAATTGCGGGTTGCGGCCATGATCAACGCCCAGGTCAGTTCCGGCGCGGCGTGTTTGTAGCTGTCGGTGCCGCAGACCTGAATGCCCAGCGCGGCAGCGGCTTTCAGATCCAGGGCGGCGTTGCGCATACCGCCGGTCACCAGCAGTTTGAGCTTCGGCAGGCGGCGCAGCAGGTCTTCATCGAAACGGGTGCGCTCGCGCATCACGCAGATCACCTCGAACCCGGCCAGGCGCTCGGCCAGGGATGGGGTATCGGTGGGGTAGTCATGGAGAAAACTCACCTGGCCGACGCTGTCCAGCGCCGACYAGTCCACCACGTTCCGCGCCACATCCTGCCAATCATCAAGCACTGCAATTTGCACGGGCATCAGCCTTTCCTCTTCAACGCACGGGGTTGGTCTTGTTCAGCCAGGCGAGCAGGGCCTGGTGGAATTCTGCCGGTTCTTCCATCTGTGGCGCGTGGCCCATGCCAGGGAATTCCACCAGCGTGGACTGGGGAATCCGCTTGGCCACCTGTTTGCCGAGGACGTCGTAGTGCCCGAGCTTCGCCTTGACCTCGGGCGGGGCGATGTCACTGCCGATGGCGGTAGTGTCGGACGTACCAATCAACAGCAGGGTCGGCATCTTCAGGTTCTGGAATTCGTAGTACACCGGTTGGGTGAAGATCATGTCGTAGATCAGCGCTGAGTTCCACGCGACTTGCGTATGCCCCGGGCCTTTGTTCAGGCCGGCGAGCATGTCGACCCAGCGATCGAATTCCGGCTTCCAGCGGCCGCCGTAATAGGTGTTGCGCTCGTAGGTGCGGATCCCGTCGGCGCTGAGTTTGAGTTCGCGTTCGTACCATTGATCAACGGTGCGATAGGGCACACCGAGGGCTTTCCAGTCTTCCAGGCCAATGGGGTTGACCAGCGCCAGTTGTTCGACCTGTTCGGGGTATAGCAAGGCATAGCGGGTGGCGAGCATGCCGCCGGTGGAGTGCCCCAGCAGGGTGGCTTTCTGGATGCCCAGCGCCTTGAGCAATTGTTGAGTGTTCGTCGCCAGTTGCTGGAAGCTGTACTGATAGTGCGCCGGTTTACTGGAGGTGCAGAAACCGATCTGGTCCGGGGCGATGACCCGATAGCCGGCGTCGCTGAGGGCTTTGATCGAGGTGTCCCAGGTGGCGCCGCAGAAATTCTTGCCGTGCATCAACACCACGCTGCGACCATTGGCCTTGCCGTGGGCGGCGACGTCCATGTAACCCATTTGCAGGGATTGGCCCTGGGATTCAAAGGCGAAGTGCTTGAGGGTGTAGGGGTAGTCGAAACCTTGCAATTGGGGGCCATATGCCGGTCCTTCGGCGTGGGCGATGGCGGGCAGGGCGGCGGTCAGCAACAGGCTGGGTAACCAGCGGGTGAGGGGACGCGACATGGGAGAGCTCCATGGAAAATCCGCCGATGCTGGATCGGCTCGATTAGGGCGCTATTAAACACAGGCAATCGCCGCCCTCGATGGTTCAACCCATCCAGCCCAGGGTCGCCACGGCCAGCACGCCGTAGCGGGCGCCTTTGGCCAGGGTGACGATCAGCAGGAAGCGCCCCAGCGGTTCGCGCATGACCCCGGCGACCAGCGTCAGCGGATCGCCGATCACCGGCAGCCAGCTGAGCAGTAATGACCAGTGGCCGTAGCGTTGATAATGCAGCCGGGCTTTTTCCAGGTGTCGGGGGCCTACCGGAAACCAGCGCCGGTCGCGGAACCGCTCGATCCCGCGCCCCAGCCACCAGTTAAGCAGCGACCCCAGAACATTGCCGAATGTTGCCACTGCCAGCAGTGCCCAGAGCCAATACCGATCGCTGAGCAACAGGCCCACCAGCATGGCTTCGGATTGCAGCGGCAGCAGCGTGGCGGCACCGAATGCCGCGAAAAACAGCCCGAGATACGCGCCGGACATCAATGGGCGGGGTAATCCGCAACCACCACGTCAGTGCCGTCCTTTTTCAGGCCGATGACCTGATAGGCATCGTTCATGCCGTCCATTTCCATGCCGGGCGAACCCATGGGCATGCCGGGTGCGGCGATACCCAACAGATCGTCGCGCTTGCTCAGGGCCAGGACCTGGTCGGCCGGGACATGACCTTCGACGAATTTGCCGTTGATCAACGCGGTGTGGCACGACGCCAGGCGCGGCGGCACACCGTGCTGTTGCTTGAACTCACTCATGCTGGCTTCGACGTGGTCTTCGACCTTGAAGCCATTGGCCTCCAGGTGGCTGATCCATTTTTTGCAGCAACCACAATTGGCGTCGCGATGAACCTCGATCGGGATGAGGTCGGCGGCCTGGGCCAGGGAGGACATGAACAGGGCGCTCAGGGCGATCAGTCGCAAGTGGGTTCGCATGGGGAAACTCGTCTCGGCTCACGGGCAAAAAACGCATTCTGACCACTTTTCCGGGTCAGGTATTCTTGGAGTGTTTCGAATTACTACAGAGCTCGGCAGCTTCATCATCGTAGATCAACGCTGTCAGGCTGATGAGGGATGCATTACAAAATCGTCAGGTTGGAATGTTGCCCGGCCCGCCCGGTTCATCGAACGGGCCGGTGACCCTTAGCGGTCGAGCAGTTTCATGACTTCTTCCGGATAACGCAGGCCTGCGGTGGCATTCGCCGGAAAGATCGCTTCCAGCGCGTGCAGTTCTTCGGCGTTCAGCGTCACATCCAGAGCAGCCACGTTTTCTTCCAGATATTTACGTTGCTTGGTGCCCGGAATCGGAATCAGGTAATCACCCTGGGCCAGCACCCACGCCAGCGCCAGTTGTCCCGCCGTCACGCCTTTTTCTGCCGCCAGCGCTTGTACCTGTTGCACCAGCAGCAGGTTTTTAGCGAAGTTTTCGCCCTGGAAGCGCGGGCTGAAGCGACGATAATCGTCCGCCGCGAAATCATCCGGGCTTTTCAAAGCGCCGGTCAGAAAGCCTCGGCCCAACGGGCTATAGGGCACAAAGGCGACGCCCAGACGCTGGCAGGCCGCCAGGCAACCGTTTTCTTCCTGGTCACGGCTCCACAATGAATATTCACTTTGCAACGCACTGATCGGATGAACCTTGTGCGCCCGTTCCAGGGTCGCCACCGATGCCTCGCTCAATCCCAGGTAACGCACCTTGCCGGCACTGACCAGTTCGGCCATGGCGCCGACGGTTTCCTCGATAGCCACCTGTGGGTCGATTCGGTGCTGGTAATACAGGTCGAGGGTCTCCACGCCCAGGCGTTTCAAGCTGCCATCGATGGACTGGCGAATGTATTCCGGCCGACCGTTGACGCCCCGGGCGGTGGGGTTGGCCGGGTCGCGGACGATCCCGAACTTGCTGGCCAGGAACACTTGATCGCGCTTGCCGGCAATGGCCTTGCCAATCAGTTCTTCATTGGTGTGCGGGCCGTACATATCGGCGGTATCGAGCAGGTTGACGCCCAGTTCCAGCGCGCGATGCAGGGTGGCCGTGGCTTCGCGGGTATCCGTGCCGGTGGTGTAGAAGTCGGTCATGCCCATGCAGCCCAGGCCGATGGCCGACACCTGCGGACCGTTTTTTCCCAATTGACGTGTGTGCATGAAATCAGCTCCCTGTGAAGTGAGTCGCTATTGTTCGTCTCGACAGAAACTAGATAAACCGGCTAAATCGGCTATCACTATTCGTTAAATCTAAACAATCTGCCGGTGGAGCCAGCAATGGACCGTTTCAACGCCATGCGCGTCTTTACCCGAATCGTCGAGTTGGGTGGCTTTGCCAGGGCCGCCGACAGCCTGCAATTGCCCCGGGCCTCGGTGACCATCCTGATCAAGCAACTGGAGGCACATCTGGGGGTACAACTGCTGCAACGCACCACGCGGCAGATCAGCCTGACGCTCGACGGTGCGGCCTATTACCCGCGTTGCGTGCGCTTGCTGGCGGATCTTGAAGAGACTGAAGCGGTGTTCAGTGCTGCACGCCACAATCCCAAGGGGCTGTTGCGGGTGGACATGCCGGCGGGAGTGGGGCGCCTGGTAGTGATTCCGGCGCTGCCGCAATTCACGGCCCGCTATCCCTTGATCGAGCTGGAAATAGGTTTGAATGACCGGCCGGTGGACCTGATTCGCGAAGGTGTCGATTGTGTGTTGCGCGGAGGCTCGCCGCTGGACGATTCGCTGGTGGCACGGCCGCTGGTGATGATGGATCAGGTGACCTGTGCCAGTCCCGACTACCTGCAGCGGCACGGAACGCCCCATACCTTGGACGACCTGGACGGGCACCGGATGGTCGAGTACATCTCCAGCAACGCAAAACGCTATGGGCTGGAGTTTGTCGTGGATGGCCAGGTGCGGTCGGTCGATCTGCCCAAGCAGGTGGCGGTCAACAGTGCCGATGGTTATCTGGCAGCGTGCGAGGCCGGATATGGTCTGGTGCAGACGCCGTACTATCACGTGGCGCGGCAACTGCAGGAGGGACGCTTGTGTGAAGTGCTTGGAGAAGTGCCGCCACCGGGCATGCCGATGACGGCGCTTTATCCGCCGCACCGCCAGTTATCCCGGCGGGTGCGTGTGTTTGTCGATTGGCTGGTGGAGCTGTGTGCCCAGCCCGGCAATGACTTCTATCGAAAGGATTCAGGAGGTTGAATAGCTGTTAACGATGCTGGTAGTAACCCGGTCCGCCATGGTTATCGCCGCAATGAAGCTAAAACTCTTCATCGGCTGTAACATGAGACCCCGCTTGTAGTTGCTTATCCCCGAAACAGGGTAGGCACCTGGCATGCGTATCGATACAAACCGGATACATTTTCAGATTCAGGAACCCGCAATGACTCAGTCGCAACGTTTGAAATACTCGATTCTGATCTCCCTGGTGGTACTGGGGATCATGTTTGGCCTTTCCTGGTTGCAGAACACCGGCGTCATCAGCGAAAAAATGTTCCAGTACATCGCCATTGGCGTGGCGGTGATCGTGGTGGTCATCAATGGTGTGATGCGCCGCAAGGTCAAGCCCTGATCAGTCGATCAAGGGTTGCGCAGAATGGCGGCAGCCTGGGGATGCAGGCTGTAGCTTTTGTCGGGGTTGAGGACTATCACGCCTTCGCTGCACAAGCGCTTGAGCACTTCACGCACGCTCAGAAACGACAACGGAATGTCCAGGTCCAGCAATTGGCTGTGCACGCCACGCACGCCAAGGCTGCGGTCGTTTTCGGCGGCCGTCAGCAGGGCATCGATGACTTTCAGGCGGATCAGGCTGGTGCGCAGGCCAAAGCTTTTGAGCAGGATCCTGATCCGCTCGTTGCGGTGGCGATCGGTACGCGGCTCGAATACGCCGACTCCCATGGAAGTACCCTTTGGCGCATTGCTACCGTCCGTTGGCAGTTGCGAGTTGTACATTGCAAAACTCCTTTTCAGAGCCTGATCAGGAAAAAGTGGGCGCTCTTACAAGACTAGACGCATGAGCAGCGCAAATCATGAAGGCTCAAATGTAGAAAATTTGTCGCCATCGCGTGATCAACCCGTGAGTCCATGCGCCATTACGCGGTAAAACGCGCCGGGTCGAGGCGCAAGCCGTCACCGGGCTGGTCGGCGTTGCTGCCGACCAGTACCGAGCCTTCGATCAGATTGACCTTGACCTGGTCTTCATACATCCAGACGTTGAATTGGGTACCGGTCACGCGAATCCACAGTGCGCGTGAGGCGCGTGAAAAAGAGATCAAGACAAACACCGCTGTGCAGCGCAGATCCGCAGATCTGCGCGTTATTACGTCGGGATCAGGTGTCAGAGGTCGTGGCGACCGGCACCGGGTCCAGTTGCCGGCCCATTTCGCAGATCAGAAAGGCGATCGAGTCGGCATTGTGCAAAATGACATCGGCTCGGGATTTCGGATCCTGCACGTTTAAAAAAGCTTCCCGTGCCTTCTCCATGGTCTTGCTGCCAGTCAGCCGTAGAATGGCCTTGCCGACGTGATCAGAATCCGGAATCGAATCAAGGCTGACCCACTTTTTCAGTCCACTGTTCCAGCGTGCGAACAATTCTTCCTTGGGTGTTTCCATCGACATGGATAACGCACGGGCCTTGGGCATTCGTGATACGGATATACCTCATCGACCCTGAGCGAAAGGTTGACAGGTCGCTCGCCGCGCGTTGTTAATCGGCGGGTCTTTGTACGCTGTTGTTCCCTCCAATAATCAGTCTGGAGCTTCAGATGTCTGCGCCACACGATCACACGTCTACTGCGATCTCGTCACACCTGTCATTCGAAGCGCTGAGCGCTTTGCTCGAGAAGATTTTTCTGCGTCACGGCACGTCGGCCGACGTTGCCCGGGTGCTTGCGCAAAACTGCGCCAGTGCCGAGCGCGACGGCGCGCATAGTCACGGGGTATTCCGGATTCCGGGTTATGTTTCGACGCTGCAAAGCGGCTGGGTCAATGGCCAGGCCGTTCCGGTGGTCGAAGATGTGGCTTCAGGGTTTGTGCGGGTCGACGCCGCTAACGGCTTTGCGCAACCGGCCCTGGCGGCTGCACGTGAACTACTGGTGCAGAAGGCCCGAAGTGCCGGCATTGCGGTGCTGGCAATCCGTAACTCGCACCATTTCGCTGCCTTGTGGCCGGATGTCGAGCCCTTCGCCGATGAAGGCCTCGTGGCCTTGAGCGTGGTCAACAGCATGACTTGCGTGGTGCCCCACGGTGCCGACCGGCCGCTGTTCGGCACCAACCCGATTGCCTTCTCTGCGCCGCGGGCCGATGGCGCACCGATTGTCTTCGACCTGGCCACCAGTGCCATTGCCCATGGCGATGTGCAAATTGCCGCACGCGAGGGCAAACGCTTGCCGGCAGGGATGGGCGTGGACAGCCTCGGCCAGCCGACCACAGACCCGAAAGCGATTCTTGAGGGCGGCGCATTGCTGCCTTTTGGCGGGCACAAGGGCTCGGCATTGTCGATGATGGTCGAGTTGCTCGCGGCGGCACTGACTGGCGGCAATTTTTCCTTCGAATTCGACTGGAACAACCATCCCGGCGCCAAGACGCCCTGGACTGGCCAATTGCTTATCGTGATCGACCCGAGCAAATCGGCGGGGCAAAATTTTGCCGAGCGCAGCCAGGAACTGGTGCGGCAAATGCACGGTGTCGGCTTGAAGCGTTTGCCCGGTGACCGGCGTCACCATCAACGCGCCAAATCACAGGTCAATGGCATTGAGCTGGATGCGCAGACGCTGGCGAACTTGCGGGAGCTGGCGGGGGAGTGACGCTGTCAACAGGCGCTGTAGAACCTGTGGGAGCGAGCTTGCTCGCGATTACGTCAGCCTATTCAACACAGATGTTGACTGGACTGTCGCCATCGCGAGCAAGCTCGCTCCCACAGGGGGCTTCATGGCTGGCGGATTGCGCGTTTATCGCTGGCCCAGCAGCAACCCGACGACCAGACCGAACCCGACGCAAATGGCCACGGTTTGCCATGGATGCCCACCAATTATTTTGCCGGGGAAGGCCATCTTGCTGAAAAACCGACGCAGGACATTTCGTCCTACAGTGTAAGATGTCGCCTATTTTACGCAGCAGGAAATTCCCATGAGCTTCAATCTGGCCGACAAACCCCTCGCCGAGCGCGCTGCGCTTGAAGACGAGAAATCCCGTCTGTTCGAACTCTGGCAAAACAACCTCGGCAAAGCCAAGGGCGAGGCCGCGCGGTTGTTCGGCGAGCGGGCCAAGCGCAAAGGCAAGTGGGCTGAATGGGTACGTGCCGAGCTGGACGGTATGTCGCCCCCGGAATTCGCCAACATGGTGCGCAGTGAAGTCAATCGCCTGATGGCGGCCAACAAGTAACATCGGTCGTCACGTGAAACTCGCGACAATCGCCTCGCGCACTTTCAACACCACCGGGTCGAGCTGGGTACTGGTGCGCCAGCCCAGTTCGATCGGGTAACGCGGCAACGCCAGGGGGCAGGGCAGCAGCGCCAGTCCGCTGAGCGTTGCGATGCTTCGGGCGGCATGGGCCGGAATGGTCGCCACGGCCCGGCTGCCTTTGAGCAAATGCGGCAACGCGGCAAAATGCGTAGTCGAGGCGCACACCCGTCGGCTCAGTCCCAGCGCCGCCAATCCTTCATCGGTAATCCCGATAAAACCGCCGGACGACACCAGAATGTGTTCGCGGGCCACAAACTCCTCAAGACTGATGCTCTGCTGGCCCTCGACCAGGCTCGACGGGTCCGCCAGGCACAAATAACCACCTTCCCCCAGCACCTGACGGCTGAGCAGCCGCTCGGCAAACCCGCCCGCGGTAATAGCCAGGTCAATGCTGCGCTCCAGCAACGCCTGGGCGACGATCTGGCTGTGGGTCTGGCGGAAAATCAGCCGCAACTTCGGCGCACTGCGGGCGATTTCTTCGATCAGCCGCCGGCCGTAGGCAATCTCGAAATCATCTGACATTCCCACAGTGACCGAGCGACCTTCGTACTGTTGCGCGGCCGGATCGACCATCGCCAGGCTCTGCCGGCATTTGTTCAGGGCATCGCTGACCACCGGTTTGAGCTGATTGGCCTTGAGCGAGGGGGCCAGGCCTCGTCCGGTGCGCACGAACAGTTGATCGCCATACACCTCGCGCAACCGACGCAAGGCCGCGCTGACTGCCGATTGCGTCACGCCCAGGCGCAAGGCGGCACGGCTGGCGCTGGACTCTTCGTGCAGCGCTTCGAAGACTTTGAGCAGGTTGAGGTCGATGTCGGTGATATTCATTTGGCTCATATCATTCAGCAGTGAATCGGTCTTTATTGATGATCATGTGACGCCGGAGAATGAGCAACCCCTGATGCGAATGGAGTTTTCGAAATGCCCAAGTCAATCGTTGCGGCCCTGCAAATCGGCGCCTTGCCCGGTGGCAAGGCGCAAACCCTGGAACTGATCCTGTCCTATGAAAACGCGATCATCGAATCCGGCGCCGGGTTGGTGGTGATGCCCGAAGCGCTGCTGGGTGGTTATCCCAAAGGCGAGGGCTTTGGCACGCAGCTGGGCTATCGCCTGCCGGAAGGGCGCGAAGCCTTTGCCCGCTATTTCGCCAATGCCATTGACGTGCCCGGTGTCGAAACCGAGGCGCTGGTGGGGCTGTCCGCACGCACGGGGGCCAATCTGGTGATCGGCGTGATCGAGCGCGCCGGCAGCACCTTGTACTGCACCGCGCTGTACTTCGATCCGCAGGCCGGGCTGCTGGCCAAACACCGCAAGCTGATGCCCACCGGTACCGAACGGCTGATCTGGGGCAAGGGCGATGGCTCGACCTTGCCGGTGATCGACAGCCAGGTCGGGCGCGTCGGCGCGCTGGTGTGCTGGGAAAACATGATGCCGCTGCTGCGCACGGCGATGTACGGCAAGGGCGTGGAGGTATGGTGCGCGCCGACCGTGGACGAACGGGAGATGTGGCAAGTCAGCATGCGCCACATTGCCCATGAGGGGCGTTGCTTCGTGGTCAGCGCCTGCCAGGTCCAGGCATCGCCGCAAGCCCAGGGCCTGGACATCGCCAACTGGCCGGCGGATCGGCCGTTGATTGCCGGCGGCAGCGTGATCGTCGGTCCCATGGGCGACATCCTCGCCGGACCTCTGCGCGACAGCGCCGGTCTGCTCACTGCACAAATCGACACCGACGACCTGGTACGCGCCCGTTATGACTTTGACGTGGTCGGCCACTACGCCCGCCCGGATGTGTTCGAGCTGACCGTGGACGAGCGCGCCAAACCCGGGGTGCACTTCATCGCTTGATGCCCTGCGGGCTTTGGCCAAAGCAGTCAGACAACTTGATAGCTTTGACCATTGCCCGGCACCCCGCGCAGAGCGAGTATTTCCCTGTTGATTACGGTTCCCCCCAACCTAATAAAAAACACAGAGGGATTCTGGCAATGCGCGATTACTTGTCTGCTACTTCTCAGTTCAATTATCAGCACACCGTCGATGCCGCACTCGCAGGCGATCTGACGGCCCTCAACGCCTGTGTCGAATGCTGTGACCGGCATGCCTTGCCGGGTCGCATCGCGCTGTTCTGGGAAGGCCGCGACGGCAGCAGCGCGGCTTACACCTTCACCGAACTGCAGGACAAGGCCGCGCGTTTCGCCAATTTCCTGCAGGCCCAGGGCGTGAAGAAAGGCGACAAGGTGGCCGGCCTGTTGCCACGCAATATCGAATTGTTGATCACCGTGTTCGCCACCTGGCGCATCGGCGCGGTGTATCAACCGCTGTTTACCGCGTTCGGTCCCAAAGCCATCGAGCACCGTCTGAGCAGCTCTGGCGCCAAAGTGGTGGTGACCGATGCAGTGAACCGGCCGAAACTGGCCGAAGTCGCCGATTGCCCGACCACGGTGACCGTCACCGGCCCCAAAGGGCAGGGCCTGGTTCGCGGCGATTTCAGTTTCTGGGCCGAACTGGCCAACTATTCCGCCGACTGCGAGCCGGTGCTGCTGACCGGGGAAGATCCGTTCCTGCTGATGTTCACCTCGGGCACCACCGGCCCGTCGAAAGCACTGTCGGTGCCGCTCAAGGCCATCGTTGCGTTCCAGAGCTACACCCGCGATGCGGTGGATCTGCGCCCGGAAGACGCGTTCTGGAACGTCGCCGATCCGGGTTGGGCCTACGGCATTTATTTCGGTGTCACGGGACCCATGTCCATGGGGCATCCGATCACCTTTTACGATGGCCCGTTCACCCTCGAAAGCACCTGCCGGGTGATCAACAAGTACGGGATTACCAACCTCACCGGTTCGCCGACGGCCTACCGTTTGCTGATTGCCGGCGGCGATGAATTCGCCAAATCGATCAAGGGCAAGCTGCGCATAGTCAGCAGCGCAGGCGAGCCGCTGAACCCGGAAGTGATCCGCTGGTTCGCCGACAACCTCGACGTCATGATCCACGACCATTACGGCCAGACCGAACTGGGCATGGTGCTCTGTAACCACCACGGCCTTGAGCACCCGATTCACATGGGCGCCGCCGGTTTTGCCTCGCCGGGCCACCGCATCGTGGTGCTGGACGACGAGTACAAGGAACTCGGCGTTGGCCAGCCGGGCATCCTGGCCATCGACCGCAGCCAATCGCCGATGTGCTGGTTCGCCGGCTACGAAGGCGGGCCGACCAAGGCCTTTGTCGGTAACTATTACCTGAGTGGCGACACCGTCGAGTGGAACCCGGACGGCAGCATCAGCTTCGTCGGTCGCAGCGATGACGTGATCACCACCTCCGGCTACCGGGTCGGTCCGTTCGACGTGGAAAGTGCCCTGATCGAACACCCGGCCGTGGTCGAGGCCGCGGTGGTCGGCAAACCCGATCCGGAGCGCACCGAGCTGGTCAAGGCGTTCGTCGTGCTCAGCCCGCAATACCGCGCCGCCCCCGAGTTGGCCGAAGAGCTGCGCCAACACGTGCGCAAGCGTCTGGCGGCGCACTCGTACCCCCGTGAAATCGAATTTGTCAGCGAATTGCCGAAAACCCCAAGCGGCAAATTGCAGCGCTTTATCTTGCGCAACCAGGAAATCGCCAAGGCTCAAGAGGCCGCGGCGAAGAACGTTCCAGCTTGAATCCAGGGAAACAATGATGCAGATCGAGAACAAGATTTTTATCGTCACCGGTGGCGCTTCCGGCCTCGGTGCAGCTACTGCCGAGGTGTTGGTTGCCGCTGGCGCGAAAGTGATGCTGGTGGACATGAACGCCGAAGCCGTTGCAGCCCAGGCCCAGCGCCTTGGCGCGCACAGCGTGGTGGCGGACATCAGCAACGAAGCGGCGGCCGAAGCGGCCGTGCAGGCGACGGTCAAGGCCTTCGGCGGCCTCAATGGTCTGGTCAACTGCGCCGGCATCGTGCGTGGCGAGAAGATTCTCGGCAAGAACGGTCCACACGCGCTGGACAGTTTCAGCCAGGTGATCAACGTTAACCTGATCGGCAGTTTCAACATGCTGCGCCTCGCGGCAGCGGCGATTGCCGAGACCGAAGCGGATGCCGATGGCGAGCGCGGCGTGATCATCAACACCGCTTCTGCGGCGGCTTACGACGGCCAGATTGGCCAGGCGGCTTACTCGGCGTCCAAGGGCGCGATTGTCAGCCTCACCTTGCCGGCGGCCCGAGAACTGGCGCGCTTCGGCATCCGTGTCATGACGATCGCCCCCGGCATCTTCGAAACGCCGATGATGGCTGGCATGACCCAGGAAGTCCGCGATTCCCTGGCCGCCGGCGTGCCGTTCCCGCCACGCCTGGGCAAACCGGCCGAGTACGCAGGGCTGGTCAGGCATATCATTGAAAACAGCATGCTCAATGGCGAGGTGATCCGTCTCGACGGTGCCTTGCGCATGGCCGCCAAATAAGGAGGATTTGTCATGACAATGTCCAATGATCCGATTGTAATCGTCAGCGCCGTCCGTACCCCGATGGGTGGTTTTCAGGGCGATCTGAAAAGCCTGACGGCGCCGCAACTTGGCGCTGCAGCCATCAAGGCTGCGGTTGAACGCGCCGGGGTCGCCAGTGATTCCATCGACGAAGTGCTGTTCGGCTGCGTACTGCCTGCGGGGCAGGGCCAGGCGCCCGCGCGTCAAGCGGCGCTGGGTGCGGGGCTGGATAAATCGACCCGCTGCACCACCCTGAACAAGATGTGCGGTTCGGGCATGGAAGCGACGATCCTGGCCCACGACATGTTGGTGGCGGGCAGTGCCGACATCGTGGTCGCCGGTGGCATGGAAAGCATGTCCAACGCGCCCTACCTGCTGGACCGTGCCCGTGCCGGCTACCGCATGGGCCATGGCCGGGTGCAGGACTCGATGTTCCTCGACGGCCTCGAAGACGCCTACGACAAGGGCCGCCTGATGGGCACCTTCGCCGAAGACTGCGCCGAAACCAACAGCTTCAGCCGTGAAGCCCAGGACGCGTTCGCCATCGCCTCGACCACCCGCGCCCAACAGGCGATCAAGGACGGCAGCTTCAAGGCCGAAATCGTCCCGCTCACCGTGACAGTTGGCAAAGAGCAAGTGGTGATCAGCAAYGATGAGCAGCCGCCAAAAGCCAAACTGGACAAGATCGCTTCGCTGAAGCCGGCGTTTCGTGAAGGCGGTACGGTGACGGCGGCCAACTCCAGTTCGATCTCCGACGGTGCGGCCGCGCTGGTGCTGATGCGCCAGTCCCAGGCACAGAAGCAAGGCCTGAAACCCTTGGCGGTGATTCATGGCCACGCCGCGTTCGCCGACACCCCGGGTCTGTTTCCAGTGGCGCCAATTGGCGCAATCAAGAAGTTGATGAAGAAAACCGGCTGGTCGCTCAATGACGTCGATCTGGTGGAAGTCAACGAAGCCTTCGCCGTGGTCGGCATGGCGGCGATGACTCATCTGGAAATCCCCCACGAGAAACTCAACGTGCACGGCGGCGCTTGCGCCCTCGGTCACCCGATCGGGGCGTCCGGTGCGCGGATTATCGTGACCCTGCTCTCGGCCCTGCGCCAGAAAGGCTTGAAGCGTGGCGTCGCGGCGATTTGCATCGGCGGCGGTGAAGCGACGGCCATGGCCGTGGAATGCCTCTACTGACTACGCAGTCCCTTGTAGGAGCGAGCCTGCTCGCGATGGGCGTTAACGATGACGCGGGGTGCCTGGAGGAACGCGGTGCCCTGACGTTCTTCGCGAGCAGGCTCGCTCCTACAGGGGGCAATTAAACTTCAAGGATTCACCATGATCCCCAATGACGACCAACAACAGATCCGCGACATGGCCCGGGACTTTGCCCAGGAACGGCTGAAACCCTTCGCCGCCGAGTGGGACCGCGAGCATCGCTTTCCCAAGGAAGCCATCGGCGAGATGGCCGGGCTGGGCTTCTTCGGCATGCTGGTGCCGGAGCAGTGGGGCGGATGCGACACCGGTTACCTGGCCTACGCCATGGCCCTGGAAGAAATCGCTGCCGGCGATGGCGCCTGCTCGACCATCATGAGCGTGCACAACTCCGTGGGTTGTGTGCCGATCCTCAAGTACGGCAACGACGATCAGAAGGAGCGCTTCCTCAAACCGCTGGCCAGCGGTGCGATGCTCGGCGCGTTCGCCCTGACCGAACCCCAGGCTGGTTCCGACGCCAGTGGCCTGAAAACCCGTGCGCGCCTGGAAGGCGATCACTACGTGCTCAACGGCTGCAAGCAGTTCATCACCTCCGGGCAGAATGCCGGGGTGGTGATCGTGTTTGCCGTGACAGATCCGAGCGCTGGCAAGCGTGGCATCAGCGCGTTTATCGTGCCGACCGATTCGCCGGGCTACACCGTTGCGCGGGTCGAAGACAAACTCGGTCAGCATGCGTCCGACACCTGCCAGATTCTCTTCGAAAACGTGAAGGTGCCGGTGGCCAACCGTTTGGGCGAGGAGGGCGAAGGCTACAGGATTGCCCTGGCCAACCTTGAAGGCGGTCGCGTCGGCATCGCTTCGCAATCGGTGGGCATGGCCCGCGCTGCTTTCGAAGCAGCTCGTGACTACGCCCGTGAGCGTGAGAGTTTCGGCAAGCCAATCATCGAGCACCAGGCCGTGGCGTTTCGCCTGGCGGACATGGCGACCCAGATCGCCGTGGCGCGGCAAATGGTGCATTACGCCGCCGCCCTGCGTGACAGTGGCAAACCGGCTTTGGTCGAGGCTTCGATGGCCAAGTTGTTCGCCTCGGAAATGGCCGAGAAGGTATGCTCCTCGGCGCTGCAAACCCTCGGCGGTTATGGTTACCTCAACGACTTCCCGCTGGAGCGGATCTACCGCGACGTGCGGGTCTGCCAGATCTACGAAGGCACCAGCGATATTCAGCGCATGGTCATTTCGCGCAATTTATAAGAAGGAGTCCCCTGTGAGCTATGAAACGATTTTGCTGGAAACCCACGKCCGCGTGGGCCTGATTACCCTCAACCGGCCACAAGCGCTGAACGCGTTGAACGCACAGATTGTCAGCGAACTGAACCAGGCCCTCGATGGCTTCGAGGCTGACTCGAACATCGGCTGCATCGTCCTGACCGGATCGAAAAAAGCCTTCGCCGCCGGTGCCGATATCAAGGAAATGGCCGAGCTGACCTATCCGCAGATCTACATCGACGACCTGTTCAGCGACAGCGACCGCGTGGCCAACCGCCGCAAGCCGATCATCGCGGCGGTCAACGGTTTCGCCCTGGGTGGCGGCTGTGAGCTGGCGCTGATGTGCGACTTCATTCTGGCCGGCGACAACGCCAGATTCGGCCAGCCGGAAATCAACCTCGGCGTGCTGCCGGGCATGGGCGGCACCCAGCGCCTGACCCGTGCGGTGGGCAAGGCCAAGGCCATGGAAATGTGCCTGAGCGGCCGCTTGATCGATGCCGTGGAAGCGGAGCGTTGCGGGATTGTCGCGCGTATCGTGC
Source organism: Pseudomonas sp. P4_C1 (assembly GCF_056402155.1). NCBI lineage: Bacteria > Pseudomonadati > Pseudomonadota > Gammaproteobacteria > Pseudomonadales > Pseudomonadaceae > Pseudomonas > Pseudomonas sp. P4_C1. The sequence goes on along the minus strand of NZ_JBFUHY010000021.1, from coordinate 6,024 downwards.
CGAGCGATGAGTTGCTGGATGAAGCGCTGAAAGTCGCGGCATTGATCGCCAAGAAGTCGCTGCCGATTGCGATGATGGTCAAGGAAAGCGTCAACCGTGCCTTTGAAGTGAGCCTGGCCGAAGGCGTGCGCTTTGAGCGTCGAGTGTTCCATGCGGCGTTTGCGACGCAGGATCAGAAGGAAGGGATGGCGGCGTTTATTGCCAAGCGCGAGGCTGAGTTCCAAGGCAAGTGATGCGGCGTTACTGCTGACGCTATCGCGAGCAAGCTCGCTCCCACATTGGATCTCAGTGTTTACACGATCCCTTGTAGGAGCGAGCCTGCTCGCGAAAAACCTGAGGGCACCGGGTTGATTCAGGTGCCCCGCGTCATCGTTGACCTCCATCGCGAGCGAGCTCGCTCCTACAGGGCTTCACACCAGATAGTTCTTCAGTTCGCGGGCAATCACCATCCGCTGAATCTCGCTGGACCCTTCGTAGATCTGCGTGATCCGCGCATCCCGATAGTACTTCTCCACCGGATAGTCTTCCAGGTACCCATACCCGCCATGAATCTGAATGGCGGACGAGCAGACCTTTTCCGCCATTTCCGAAGCAAACAGCTTGGCCTGTGAGGCCTCCGACAGGCAGGGTTTGCCGGCCGTGCGCAGGCGCGCGGCGTGCAGGATCATCAGTCGCGCCGCGTTGAGTTGCATGTGCATGTCGGCCAGCAAATTGGCGATGCTCTGGTGTTCATTGATCGTCTTGCCAAACTGTACCCGATCACGGGAGTAGGCCAGCGCCGCTTCGAACGCCGCGCGAGCGATGCCGAGTGCTTGAGCTGCGATGCCGATTCGCCCGCCTTCGAGGTTGGACAAGGCGATGGCCAGACCCTTGCCGCGTTCGCCCAGCAGATTGGCTTCGGGAATGGTGCAGTCGTTCAGGGTCACCGCGCAGGTGTCGGAAGCACGGATGCCCATCTTGTGTTCGGTGCGATCGACGATAAAACCGGCGGTGTCGGTGGGTACCAGGAACGCCGAGATGCCACGCTTGCCCAGGTCCGGATCGGTCACGGCAAATACAATTGCGAGCTTGGCGCGCTTGCCGTTGCTGACGAATTGCTTGGCGCCGTTGATCACCCACTGGCCGTCGCGCAGTTCGGCACGGGTGCGCAGGTTGTGTGCCTCGGAACCGGCCTGGGGTTCGGTCAGGCAGAAGCAGCCGATAACCTTTCCGCTGGCCAGGTCCGCCAGCCAGGTCTGTTTCTGTTCTTCGCTGCCGTAGTTGAGTACCGGCCCACAGCCCACGGAGTTGTGGATGCTCATGAAAGCGCCGGTAGCACCGTCGCCGGCGGAAATCTCTTCTACCGCCAGGGCGTAGGCGACGTAGTCGACATAGGTGCCACCCCATTCCTCGGGCACAACCATGCCCAACAAGCCGAGTTCGCCCATCTTCGCCACCAGACCGTCGTCGATCCAGCCGGCCTTTTCCCAGGCCTGGGCATGGGGCGCGATTTCGCCGCGGGCAAAATCCCGGGCCATGTCGCGGATCATGACTTGTTCTTCGCTCAATTCGATATCGTGCATGGCTCAGCTCTCGCTCTGGTCAAACCCGCTGAAGAAGCTCGCCACGTGTTCGGCGTCCAGCGCCTGGAGGGTGGGCGGGTTCCAACGGGGTGTCTTGTCTTTGTCGATCAGCAAGGCGCGCACGCCTTCGATCAGGTCGCCGCGCTCGAACCACTGGCGGTCCAGATGCAGCTCAAGGGCGAAGCATTGTTCAAGGGGCAGCTCGCGTCCGCGACGGAGCATTTCCAGGGTCACGGCCATGGCCAGCGGCGAGCGGGTTTCCAGCAGGTTGGCGGTGGTGACGGCCCACTCATGGCTGTCGGCGACCGTGACCTGACGCAGTTGCTCCACAATACTCGGCACATCGGGTAGGGCGAAGAAGTGGTCGATGGCCGGGCGCAAAGTCGCCAGTGGCGCATCAGGCAGTTGCTGCACCGCGAATTTCGCCAACAGGCCTTGCAGGTCCTTGAGCGGCGTGTCGTGCCATTCGAGCTGGTCAAGTTTCTCGTCCAGGGCGCCCAGTTTGTCGCTTTCCAGGTACCAGTCCGCCAGCCCGCAATACAGCGCATCGGCGGCGCGAATCTGTGCGCCGCTGACGCCGAGGTAAATTCCCAGTTCACCGGGAATGCGCGCCAGGAAGTAGCTGCCGCCGACGTCGGGGAAGTAGCCAATGCCGACTTCCGGCATCGCCAGACGGCTTTTTTCAGTGACCACGCGCAAGTCTGCGCCTTGCACCAGACCCATGCCGCCGCCGAGGACAAAACCGTCCATCAGGGCCAGCACCGGTTTGCGGTAATGGTGGATCGCGAGGTCGAGGGCGTATTCCTCGACGAAGAAATCTTCGTGCAGGGTGTCGCCGCTTTTGAAACTGTCATACAGCGAGCGTATGTCGCCGCCGGCGCAGAAGGCTTTTTCCCCGGCACCGCGCAGGACCACGGCATGCACTCGCGAATCCTGGGCCCAGGCGTCGAGCTGGCGGTGCAGGCTGCGCACCATGTCCAGGGTCAGGGCGTTGAGGCCGGCGGGGCGGTTGAGGGTCAGGTGACCAATGTGGTTGCGAACCTCGGCCAGCACTTCGTTTTGCATGGCCTCCATGGGCAGCGCCCCCTTCGATGAAACCTGAGCAGTCATCACTAACTCCCTGCTTTTATTGTTCTTTATCGAGATGCTCGCGCGCGAGCGATGACGGATCGTATCAGTGCAAATTTGCCTTGTACAACCCGGATAAGTGCAGGTTATCTGTGCATTTTTGCATGTCTGTGTCCGGTACTGTTACAGCGTAGACCACGACGTATTCAGGCAAACGCCGCGAGCAGGTCCTCTTCGAATGCCTTCTGCGCATCGCCGGCCACCTGTGCCCGGTGCCGGGCCAGATGAAACGCGACATCGAAACTCATGTCGCCGCGACGCACGGCCCTGAGCAGACCTTTGTCTTCCCAGCCACGGGCAAAGTGGCTGGGCAAATAACCCACATGCTTGCCGGAAAGGATGAAGGCGAGGGTGCCTTCGACCTGTTCGGAGCGCGCCGAACACCGCTTGCCCTGAAAGGGTTCGTCACTGCGCAGGAAACGGTAGGGGTGATCGACCCGGTCGCTGGCCTGCAGGTCCTGATCGATCGGGTTCGTGTTGGTGAACAGTGGATGGCCGGGGGCGCAATACAGGTGCTGGGTTTCAATGAACAGTTCGCGGTAGTCAAACGCACTTTGTACTTGCGAGAAGTAGCCGATGGCCAGGTCCAGCCGCTGTTGCAGCAGCAGGCGTTCCATCTCGCCGGGCATGGCGCTGATCAGCTCGATACGCACCGACTCGTCCCGCTCACGGAAGCGCCGGATTGCTTCGGCCACCCGTTGCAGCACCGATTGATCCAGGGCTTCGGACAGGCCCAGACGCACTTCGCCGATCAGGCGTCCGGCCACGCCGTTGGATTGATGACGGAAGGCTTCGATGGACTCGAACAGTCCACGGGTGGCGCTGAGCAATTGCTCGCCCTTGGGAGTGATCTTGAATCCGCCCTTGCCGCGACTGCACAAGCGATAGCCAAGGCGGGTTTCCAGTTTGGCCATTTGCTGGCTGATGCTCGACTGGCTCAACCCCAACTCGCCCTGGGCTGCGCTGAAGCCGCCGCACTCCACCACGCTGACGAACAGCCGCAATAATTGCAGATCCAGATCATGCAGTTGGCCGAGCATCAAACATTACTCCGTCATAAAGTCAGGTTAATTAACTTGATATTTTACCAATGTATCCAACGACGCATCCTGCAACCACTTCCTCTGGTCAGGTGTTCGTCATGGCTCCCATGTTCAAGCTGTGTTTACCCGCGCTGTTGCTCGTCGTTGCCGCTTCGGCCCAGGCCGAGGACAAGGTGGTCAATCTGTACAGTTGGGCCGATTACGTCGCCCCCGAAACCCTGCAACGGTTCGAGCAGGAGACGGGCATCCATGTGCGCTACGACACCTTCGATGCGCCGGAGATACTGGAAACCAAGCTGCTCACCGGTGGCAGCGGGTACGACGTGGTCGTCCCGTCGTCCAGTGTACTGGCGCGCGGCCTGGCGGCAGGTGCGCTCAAGGCCATCCCCCATGAGGGCCTGAAGGGCTACGCCAATCTTGATCCCGACCTGTTGGAAAAGATGGCCGCGGTCGATCCCGGTAATCGCTATGGCGTGCCCTATACCTGGGGCACCCTGGGGCTCGGGATGAATGTCGAGGAGGTGAACAAACGCCTGCCGAATGTACCGCTCAACAGCCTGGACCTGCTGTTCAAACCGGAATACGCCAGCAAGCTGAAGGACTGTGGCATCGCGGTCATTGATTCACCACAGGAAGTGATCGGCCTGGCCTTGCATTATCTGGGCAAGGATCCGTACAGCACCGACAAGATTGATCTCGACGCGGCCCAAACGTTATTGCATCAGTTGCAACCCTCGGTGCTTTACGTCGCCAGCGGGCGGCAGATCAACGATCTGGCCAATGGCAGCATCTGCCTTGCGCTGACCTACAACGGTGACGCCAGCATGGCCGCCGACCAGGCACGCAAGGCCAACAAGCCCTATGAAATCGCCTACCGGATTCCCAGGGAAGGCACCATCGTGTGGCAGGACAACCTGGCGATCCCCAAGGACGCGCCACACCCCGAGGCTGCCCGCCAGTTCATCGAATTCATGTYGCGCCCCGAGTCCGTCGCGGCGCTGACCAACACGCTATTTTTTGCCACCGCCAACCAGGCCGCCACGCCGCTGGTGGATGAGGCAGTGCGCACAGATCCGGACATTTACCCACCCGCCGATGTGCGTGACCGGCTTTACGCCGACCGCAGCATGAGCCTCAAGGACATGCGCCAGCGCACCCGCTTGTGGACCACTTTCCGTAGCCGCCAATAAGAAAAGAGAAGGAGCCTTCAATGGACGTTCCGATGCAGAACGATCAAGCTATCACCCGTGACAGCCTTTACGGCACGGCCGCCGAAAGTACCTACGGTGGCATCACCAGTTTCATGCGCCGGCGCTACAGCCGCGACTTGCGCGGGGTCGATGTGGCGGTCAGTGGTGTGCCGTTCGATACGGCCACCAGCAACCGCCCCGGCGCACGCTTCGGACCACGTGGCATTCGTGCGGCCTCGACCGGAATTGCCTGGGAACGGCACTGGCCATGGACCTTCGACCCGTTCGATCACCTGGCGGTGATCGACTACGGCGATTGCGACTTCGATTTCGGCTCGCCGCAGTCGACACCGGAATGCATCGAGGCCCACGCTGAACGCATCCTCAATGCCGGCACGGCGATGCTGACTTTTGGTGGCGACCATTTCATCACCTATCCGCTGCTCAAGGCCCATGCCCGCAAGCACGGGGCGTTGTCGCTGATCCACTTCGACGCCCACAGCGACACCTGGCCGGACGAAGAGGGCAAGCGCATCGATCACGGCACCATGTTCTGGCACGCGGCCAGGGAAGGGCTGGTGGACCCGTCACGCTCGGTACAAATCGGCTTGCGCACCACCAACGATGATCATCAAGGCTTTCAAGTGCTCGACGCGCGGCAGGTGCATCGCCGTGGCTGCGAAGCGATTGTCGAGGCCATTCGCGCGCGGGTCGGCGACAACCCGGTGTACTTGACCTTCGACATCGACTGCCTCGATCCGGCCTTCGCTCCGGGCACCGGAACACCGGTGTGCGGCGGCCTGAGCACGGTGCAGGCGCTGGAGATTCTCGGCGGTCTGCGCGGGATCAATCTGGTGGGCATGGACGTGGTGGAAGTGGCCCCGGCCTATGACAGCGCGGAGATTACGTCACTGGCGGCGGCGACGCTGGCGATGGAGATGCTGTGTCTGTATRCGGCCAAACACAAGGTCGATATGTAGTACACAAACCCTGTGGGAGCGAGCTTGCTCGCGATGGCGGTCTTGCATTCAACATCTCTGTTGGCTGGCATGGCCTCATCGYGAGCAAGCTCGCTCCCACAGGTTTGATGGGTGTCAGGCC
>NZ_JBFUHY010000020.1:0-81628 GCF_056402155.1 Pseudomonas sp. P4_C1 | reverse complement strand
GCATAGATAAGTACAGATACCAAAATATCTGTATCTATTTTCCTCGTCATAAAACGCATTAGAAAAGCTAAGTATGCCTAATAAGATCGTGAGGTAAGTTGCTATTGTGGCTGCCGAAGAAATCACGATGATTTTATCAATTTCATTCGAGGATAACGTAACTTTCCTGAATAGGCATATTAATAGTAGTGGGGCCGCTAAAGTTATTAAGGGTCTAATGTCTCTTATAAGGTACTTTGGCTCGCCGTTATAGAGGTATACGGCTGATAAGATATATGCGAAATATATGAGGATTGCGATTGCCACAATGTTCAGTTTTTTTGGTATTCCTTTTTTTACAATAAAAATTGCAGAAATTGGCAGTGCGACCCAATAAAAGTGCTCAAAAAAATATATGCCAAGAACTGACACTTGCGTTTCAAATGCGAAAGAAGAAGGAATGACGCAACTCAAAATTATAAAAATCTTTAGAGATTTTCTTTTGTAAGTTAGGGTCAGTAGACTTGTCATTAGTGCGGCTAATGAGTATATCGCGTACATATATTCTGTTTTATTTAAGGGGTTAAGCTGTTTTTAGCACAGCGTTGCTATTGTCAAATGTAGTTGTGCCTGGAGAAATCCTTTTGAGGGTGTGCATATGCATGATTTGATTTTCTGTGAAAACCTAACCATCAAGATTTTTGGTTTAGACTTGGCTCCTCAACTATGCATGCCACTATTTTTTTTGGCAAAGAATATTCTGAACTGTTGTTTTTAGAAAGGCGGGGAATTCAACCGCCAAGTCGTCATGTGTCGCATAAGTCCCTAGGTTAAACATAAAGTTCAACTTGTTGCGTTCTAAGTCGTCAAGCAGTTCTTTAACATGTAATGGATACATGCTGTCAGTTTTTGAGCAGAAAATATCATAGGTACAAGTTGCACTTATTTTCTTTTCAAGGATTTTTCTTGATAATGAGTTAAGAGAATTGGCTGATTCGATCGAACTATCGCCGCATATGAACTTGAGTATATGTGCGTGATCTGGGGTGTTGAGATATTCCCCCAGCAAATATTGAGGGCCACCCGCTATTATATGTGTATTTTCATAGAAGGATGAGAAAAAAATTGACGCATATCCACCTTTGCTAGAGCCAGCAAATACCATCTTTTCTATTTTATTTTCTGCTCTTATTTTATTGATCAAAGAAATTGTAGCGTCTTGTATTTGAAAGTCTCCGTCTTGGCCTAGGTAGTAAGACCCCCTTTGGTCGAAGCCGAAGTCATCTAAAATGAAGAGTTTATTTGTGTTTACATCTTTGAGGCTGCGCATGTAGTTATAGCGCGCTGTGCTGTTTGCGGCAGGGAAAGCAGAAAATACAACAACAAGGCTTCGGCTCTCTTTCTCTTCGTGGAAAACATATTTCATCGGATGCAGGGCGCATGGATGTGTTTTTTCATTGAAAGCTTTTTGTTTTTTTTCTTCTAAGAGACCAAGCGCTTTAGTCATCTTAACTAGTATGGACATCTGTAGCTCCGACGTATGTTTTTAATATGTAAACTGATCTTAAAAGCCAGCCTGCAAGAATGCTTAGATAAAGGGTTGGTGTGGTCGCATTATTTGTTAGGTAGTCAAAATGATAAATTAATAGAAATAATAGTAAAGGGCATAAAGATATAATGTTGGCTATATGGTGAGAGCGAGGTGAGGATCCTATGCTCTGGATAGCAGAAATTGTTGAGTACGGAATTCTGCTGGCGCCAATTGCTAGCATAATCAAACATGATAATTTGTGCTCGTCGTCGAAAAGCGGAACGAATAAAATTATTGGTAGAATTGAAATGTAGATGACGACTGATGTATATGCTTGTTTTTTTATCGTGGTAATAACATCGGTTTTACATTTTCCATTTTTAATGTGCTGTGTTTGGTTTATTGCTAAGTAGCTTGATATTATCAGTAGAGGGGAGAGTAAAAGGTTTTGGTATAGAAAAAATCGACCCAGTGTTTCCAGTCCAAAATTTGTCTGAATAAACAATCTATCGCCAAATGAAAGTGCCGCACCTGTAAGCATAGTTAGAAGGAAGCTGAAATTTAAACTTGAGTTGTATGTTTTGTTATCCTTGGAGATGGTTGCACGAGGGGCTGAGATTGGATATGTTTTGAATGTGATTGCTACGAATATTATTTGAAATATTGTGCTTGGTAAAAGCAGTGAGGTTAGTGTGGGGGATGGCAGAAGTAAGCAAGTAAGTGTGCCAGCCAGGAACGAGACCTTCCAGCTCGCAGCGTGTAGTTGTGAGTGAAATTTTAGGTCTCTTCCTCGGTCAATGTAGCAGAATAATGTAGCTCCGAGCCCTAGGGTATATAACGTGTATACTATCGCTATATCTAATATCCCAATGACGGGGGCGGTTGTAAAGTTATATAGATACAATATCCCTGCAATTGGCGAAATAAAACAGAGTGATACAGACGTGTGAAGCTCTTTTTTGGGTATTTCAAGGATTTTGTTTTTTATGGAAGAAAGTCTTAAAATACTTTGTTCGTGCCCTAATAGTCCAAACGATGTTGATATTGTTAGCAGCGTAGCTATTAAAGAGTAAGCCCCATAATCGACACTATTCATTATCTTGGATAGTGAAGCATTTGCTATAAAAAAGGCTGCCGCCCCAGCCATAAGGGCTAGAGCGGCGGCGTGGTTTTCTACCTTACCTCTGATACGCGAGATTATTTCCATATTCCACGGGTATCAATGATTTTTCCGGAAATTTTGTCACATGGTACAGACTTGAATTCGTTGTGGTCGACGAGGAGGACTATTATATCCGCTTCAGCTAATGCTTCATCAAGGCTAGTAAGCGTTAAGTTGCTTTTGAGCTTAACTGGTAACTCTGAAATATTAGGTTCTACTGCAAGAGTGCGTCCAGGGTGGTTAGTAGCGATGTTTTTCGTAATAGATGCTGCAGGGCTTTCTCGAAGGTCRTCAATATCCGCCTTGAACGCCAAACCAAAGCAAGCAATGGTCACTTCCCGTGCAGTCTTATCCGGATGGGTTTGCAAGAATTCGGCGACCGCCAGTTTGACCTTGTCAATCACCCATTGAGGCTTGCTGTCATTCACTTCCCGGGCGGTACGGATCAGGTGTGCCTGTTCCGGTGTTTTGCTGACGATAAACCAAGGATCTACAGCGATGCAGTGGCCGCCGACACCCGGGCCGGGTTGCAGGATATTAACCCTCGGGTGACGGTTGGCCAGGCGGATCAGTTCCCAAACGTTGATATCCAGCTTGTCGCAAATCATCGAGAGTTCATTGGCGAAGGCGATGCTCACATCGCGAGAGCTGTTCTCGGTGAGTTTGCACATTTCCGCAGTACGAGCGTTGGTGACGATGCATTCGCCCTGGACGAAGATCTTGTAAAGGCTGATGGCCAATTCGGAGCACTTCGGTGTCATGCCACCGATAACGCGGTCGTTCTGCACCAGTTCGCGCAGCACATGGCCGGGCAGTACGCGTTCCGGGCAGTGGGCAATGCGAATGTCGGAGCTTTCACCGTGGGTTTGCGGAAAACTCAGGTCTGGACGGGCTTCGGCGAGCCAGGCGGCCATCTGTTCGGTAGCGCCGACCGGGGAGGTCGATTCAAGAATGACCAGGTCGCCTTTCTTCAACACCGGGGCAATGTTTTTACTGGCCGATTCGATGTAGGTCAGGTCCGGTTCATGGTCGCCCTTGAACGGAGTGGGCACGGCAATCAGAAAAGCATCGGCGGGTTCCGGCCGGGTGGTGGCGCGCAGGTAGCCTTCAGTCACGGCGGCATGCACAACCATGTCCAGGTCGGGCTCAACGATATGAATCTGTCCACGGTTGATGATATCAACCGCGTTTTGATTAACGTCGACACCGATCACTTGTTTTTTGCGCGAAGCGAAGACAGCCGCCGTGGGCAAGCCGATATACCCGAGACCAACGACGGAGATGGTTTTGAAAGGCATGGGACGTCCTTGAATGGTGATGTGTTGATACGTTGTTCAAGCGAGCTAACAGCCGGGCAAAGCCACGGCTGTTAAGTAAGGGAGGGGGTTAACGAGCGAGCAGCGCCTCGATGATGCGCTGACAGGCTTTACCGTCACCGTAAGGGTTATGGGCGTAACTCATGGTGCGGTAGGCGACCGTATCGGTGAGCAAGCGGTTCAGTTCGCGGGCGATATCGGCGGTTTCAGTGCCGACCAGTTTCACCGTGCCTGCGGCAACGGCCTCTGGCCGTTCTGTGGTATCGCGCATCACCAGCACGGGTTTGCCCAGCGACGGCGCTTCTTCCTGGATGCCACCGGAGTCGGTCAAGATGATGTGCGCACGGCTCATCATGTGGACGAAAGGCAGGTAGTCCAGGGGCTCGATCAGGTAGATGTTGTTAATGCCGGTCAGGAGTCGATTGACCGGCTCGCGCACATTGGGATTGAGGTGCACGGGATAGACGATATCCACCTCTGGATGTTGCTGGGCAACCTCCATCAACGCCTGACAGATGCGTTCGAAGCCGTCACCGAAACTTTCCCGGCGATGGCCTGTCACGAGGATCAGTTTTCGAGCTGGGTTCAGGAAGGCCGCCGGTGCCGAGGCTTGGGCAAACAGTGCCTGGTCCTGATCGAGACGCTTGACGACATCCAGCAGGGCATCGATCACGGTGTTGCCCGTGACGACGATCGTGGCTGGGTCAACGCCCTCGCGCAGCAGATTGGCTTGTGACGTTTCGGTTGGCGCGAAGTGCAGGTTGGCCAACGCCCCCGTGAGTTTACGATTGCCTTCTTCCGGCCACGGCGAGTAGAGGTTACCCGTGCGCAAACCGGCTTCGACGTGCGCAACCGGTATCTGCTGGTAGTAGGCCGCGAGGCTGGCAGCGAAGGTGGTGGCGGTATCTCCGTGAACCAGCACGATATCGGGTTTGAATTCTGCCAGGACTTTCTTCAGCCCTTGCAGGATCGCGCTGGTGACATCGGTCAGGTCCTGGCCGGGTTTCATGATGTTCAGGTCGAAGTCCGGCTCAATGGCAAACAATCCAAGCACTTGATCGAGCATTTCACGGTGCTGGCCGGTGACGCAGACTTTCGCCTCAAAGCGTTCATCTGCCGCCAGTGCCAACGCAAGTGGAGCCATTTTAATGGCCTCAGGACGGGTACCAAAAATGCATAGGGTCTTCATAGGGCGATCCATTGCTATGTTCGTAGCTGAAGGTGGAGGGATGTTTGGACTGACATAACAAATGTCGTTTCAGATCGATGTTGTATAAAACAACGGTGAGCCAACCTTTGTTGATCCAGGGAAATACGCCGAATTAACGGATAACCATCGACGTGGGGTGCCACTAGTTTGATTTTTGCCACGCTACCGCCCCAGGATTAATTGCCAGTCCCTGAGAGCGTCATTATTTATTAATGTGTCTGCATCTTTGTTCAGCTGCAGGTAGCAAGGTGGAGTTGATATGGCTACCGCCGTGCATTTTTGCTCGACGGTAGCGGGGTACAGATAACGGTTAGTTAACTAAACGCTCTCTGACTTATATTCGTAGTTGTAATAACCATAATCGGCATAGCCATATTTGGCCGAGGCGCGTTTTTCAACGCCATTGAAAATGGCGCCTTTCAAATCAATGCCATTTTGAGCAAAGCGGCGCATGGTCAATTCAATTTCACGAACCGGGTTAAGTGCAAAGCGCGTCACAATCAAGCTGGTGCCCGACTGGCGACCGACAATCGCCGCATCCGTCACCGCCAGCAATGGTGGGGTATCCAGAATCACCAGGTCGTACTGGGCGCTGACTTCGTCCAGAAAGGCACTGAAGTTCGCGTGCATTAGCAGTTCTGAAGGGTTGGGCGGAATTTGGCCGCGGCCGATAACGTCAAGGTGCTCGAATTCAGTTTTATTGATCGCGGTTGCCAGGTCGCAGCGCTTGACGAGTAAATCTGAAAGCCCGTTTTCAGCGGGAGTTCCGAACACTTTATGCAAATACCCTTTGCGCATATCCAYGTCGATCAGCAATACACGCTGGCCGGTCTGAGCGATGACCGCAGCGAGGTTGGCGGAAACGAAGGTTTTACCTACCTTGGGGCTCGGGCCGGAGATCATCAGGCGATTATTGCTGGCTTCGAGCATGGCGAAGTGCAGACTGGTGCGCAGGCTGCGCAAGGCTTCCATGGCCAGGTCTGTGGGGTGACTGCTGGCCAGTATGGGTGCGACGTTGTTGGCGCGGCCCCGGTTACCACGGGAGAGTTTGCTTTCTTCACTTTTCTGCAGCGCGCTGAACGGAATGGAGGCATAAACCGGCAACCCCAGCTGTTCAATTTGATCCGGATTTTCCACGCCGCGGTTAAGGGCTTTGCGAAACAGCACCACTGCAATCGCCAGGAAAGCCCCTAGCAGGGTGGCGATGAGTACGATCAGGGCCTTCTTGGGTTTTACAGGCTTGTGCAGATCCACATCGGCGGTATCGACCAAGCGCACGTTGCCCACGGTGCCAGCACGCATTACATCCAGCTCTTGGGATTTATTCAGGAGCTGGGTATAAATTTCGGTGCTGACTTTTACATCGCGGGTGAGGCTAAGCAGTTCTTGCTGCGTTGAAGGCAGGCCCTCGACTTTTTTGGCCAAACCATTCTGCTTGGCTGTCAGCTCGCCTAATTGGCTGAGCAAGGCCCGATAGGCGGGATGCTGACGGGTAAACTTGCGATCCATTTCCGCTTGCTGCAATTTCAATTCGGAGATGCTGGTATCCAGCGCCACGATCTGGTCGAGAATGGCTTTGGCTTCCAGGCTGATATCGATGGACTTACTGCGAATTTGATACTTGTTCAGGGCGTTTTCGGCTTTTTCCAGGTCTTTACGGACCTGAGGCAGTTGATCTTGTAGGAACTCCAGGCTTTGAGCGGCTTCGGCCGACGTTCGCTCAACATTTTGCCGTACGTAGAGCTTGGCGATTTCATTGAGGATTTGAATGGCTTCGGCCGGTTTCTCGCTCTCAAGAGCAAGCCCGATCATGCCGGACTCTTTACCGCGTTCTGCTACATCAAGTACCTTTTGGTACGCCAAGATGCTGGTCAGGCGTGGGTCACGCACAATTCTGAACGTTGTGCCAGGATTGGCCTGCAACACCTCGACTTGCAGTTTGATGCCGTCCTGGTCATAGGCTTGGCCCACTTGGCTTTGGACCAGGACATTGTCGTCTTCATCCAGCAACGTGAAGTGGCCACTTTCACCGCTGACGAAAGTTAGTTCCTCACCCAGAAGTTCTTGTGGGAGCTCGAGCTGAAATATTTTCAGGGTTTCGCCACCCCAGGCAAAGCTGCTCATGCCAAACCATGGCGTCGCGACCGTATTCACAGCGTCTGGTTTGAAATGACGAGCAATAAAGTCGCCAATCAACGGAAAATGGTTCGGCTCGACGGTAATATCGAGCGATAAATTGTCGATAACCTTGCCGATGACGGCACGCGATTTAATTAATTCAATTTCTGTGGCTGAAGGTGACTCTTTACCCAACATGCTGTTGATATCGGAGAAACCGAGCATGTCATTTTTTTTAGCCTCCACCTGTACCAAGGCAGTAGCTTGGTAAACAGGATTGGCCAACACCGCGTACGCCGTGCCAACGGCCATGGAGGCAGCAGTGATCCCGGCAATCAACCATTTATGATCGACCAGTGTTCCGAGTAGGCCCATCAAGTCGATTTCATCATCGTCATGTGAGGTTAATGCTGGAGTTTGCTGCATAAGTGGGTTCTTTTTTAACAGATGTTCGAGGAGTGGTTTAGCGTGCGAGACGCCTTGCCCAGGCGGTTACTGCTTCTTCAATCAGCGCGTATGCATGCACGAAAGCAGGTTTGCCTTGACGGTAGGGGTCGCTGATTTCGCGGTTGTTCTGCCACTTGCCCAGCAAGAAGACCTTGCCGCGCGCTTCAGGCGCGATCTTGAGAACACGGTCTATGTGGGACTGCTCCATCACCAGGATCAGATCCGATTCGCTGATGGTGGCGGGGGTCAGTTGATTGGCTTTGTGCTCGTTTGGCAGATGGCCATGCTCTTCCAGTACGACCCGGGCGGTGGGCTCGATAGGGTGGTCTTGTAGCGCGCCAAGACCCGCGGAGCTGACTTCGATGTCGGACCGACCCAGTGCTTCTCGCAACAAATGTTCTGCAGTGGGGCTTCGGCAAATGTTGCCAATGCAAACGATGAGAATCTTGTTAAACAAGGCAACCTCCCTGGAAATTCCACACTTGCGGTGATGGTGCAATTGGAAAGACTGAAATTCTGTATTTCTTCAATGGCACTTTTGTGACGGCTTGCAGCTATTGGGTGTGTGCCTCTTTCCGTGAGGAATTACCGTACTGGATGAAACTGTTCACTGCGAAGACTCTGATCTGCTGGAATCTTGACTTGGCGTGTGCTTGACAGTTGCTGTGCTAAAAATGATAACTGGCAACCCACGACAAACTCAACCATTAAATGCCACGTGGTTATTGAGTGCGCGCGGAAAAAAAATATCAATATATAAAGTCAGATATTAAATAACATCACTAACTCTTAAAATAACATTGCTGGCTATTATCGGACAATTTTTAACATTTCCGGCTTTTTTGTGTTGTGCAGTATTGGGCTGTGTTAAATAGCGTGAGGCGCGGTTCGACGATTAGTGTAGGGGATTGCTTTGGGTAAAGCGTTCTCCAGCATTCGTTTGTTGCCAATAAGTTTCGCATGTATTTAAAGGGCGCAGTTTCCATGATCGGCCAATTCCGTTTCTCAGGTGCGTTTCCATCCTTGGGAGAAATCCGTCGCAAGGTCGAGGAGAGAACCACGGAGCTACTTGGCCACATAGGCGTAGAAGGGGTTGATTGTGTCCATCCATAGTGCTTCGGCGGTTCAAACGACCTTGCCTGAGAGTCTCACTGCTAGCGCCTGGTATTTGGTTCAATGCAAGGCGAACCAGGACGAGCGTGCAGAGATCAATCTGGATAATCAGGGGTATACCTGTTTTCGCCCTACGCACCGGCGCGAGCGTGTTTTACAGGGGCGCAGGAGGATTGTTCGCGAATCGCTGTTTCCGGGTTATCTGTTTATCCAGCTAGGCTCAGGTGAGAGCTGGGCGCCTTTGCGTTCTACCCGCGGTGTGTTGCGAATTGTCAGTTTTGGCGGCAAGCCGCTGCCCGTAGGTGATGACTTGATCGCCCGACTTCATGAGCACGATAGCGGAGCCCCTGTGGAGGCTGGGTTTGCCTGTGGCGAGAGGGTGCGTATCAATGAGGGGCCTTTTGCCGATGTGGAAGCGATCTTCCTGGCGATGGAGGGAGAGCAGCGTGTGTTGCTCCTGATGACACTGCTGCAACGTGAGCAAAGAATCAGCATCCCCCTGGTTGATATCAGTAAACATTGACACGGCGCATTGCTCCCGGCCAGCCAATCAGCGAGCAGATACCATTCTGGCAACGAGGTTAGTTGCTCTCGTCTTCGCTCCCCCCCAGTAGGCATTAAGCATTTTTTCGCAGCGCCGGGAAGGTAGCGGTCTCAATCAGGGCCGCATCTTTACGGCGTCGCTGACGTTCCAGCTTGCGAACAGGTTTATGTCGGCACCTGATTGCCCGGAATCCACTTTTTTGCGGTCGACTGCTGCCGTTGCGCCTGCCTGAAGATAAGTCCGGGCATGCCGATATCGCCCTGAATCGGCTCATCAGCTGTACGGTATCGAGCAGAGATTTAAAAGAAGTCGGCGATGAGTATCGCCACGAGAGTCGACAGCAGAACAGTCTGCCGGTGTTGATGCAGTTGCAGGCGTGGCTGGTGAGGGTCCAGCCACGAGTGACGAGGCTAACGCATTGCGCAAATGGCTTGCGTCTCCTGGTTAACCTGCAGGTGCATCATCAATAAATGTCTTTTGACAGCAGGGTGAACGGTGTCTTCACCAGGATTTTCACATCCAGCCACAACGACCAGTTATTGATGTACTTGAGGTCGATCTCGACGCGCTTCTGCATCTTGTCGATGGTGTCGGTCTCGCCGCGGCAACCGTTGATTTGAGCCAGCCCGGTGATCCCCGGTTTGATTCGGTGGCGCGCCATGTAGGCGAGAATCTTGCCGGAGTAGTAGTTATTGTGCGCAACGGCATGAGGACGTGGCCCGACCAGCGCCATATGGCCCTGCAAGACGTTGAACAATTGCGGTAGCTCATCGATGGAAGTGCGACGGATAAAGCGCCCGATCGGGGTGATCCGCGAGTCGTTACGGCTGGCTTGCTTGACCTCGTGATCGTCGTGTACGCGCATCGAGCGAARCTTCCAGACCTTGATGACCTTTCCGTTCCACCCGTGGCGGTCCTGTTTGAAAAACACCGGGCCATGGGAAGTGAATTTGACGGCCAGGCCAATGATCAGCAGCAACGGGCTTAGAGCGACAATGGCCATCAGCGCCAGGCTTTTATCGAACAGGCTTTTACTCAGCGCGGCAGTGGGTTGGCTGCTCAGCGGGCATTCAATCAAATGGATTGCCGGCATGCCATCCACATCACTGACCGAGTGATTGAGCAGTGTCAGGCTGTTCAAGTCCGGGACCCAGACCACATCGACGTTGGCATCCAGCAAGTCGACATACATTTCTTCGATTTGTGCCGCTTCGCTCAGGGGGAGCGTGATGTACAGGCGTCGGATGTCATGGGTCTTGATCAGTTCGAGCAGTTCCTCTTGCGGGCCTACGACAGGTGGCATACCCGTCTCCGGCAAGGCAGTGGTGTCGGAGCTTACCAGGCCGACCAACGGGAAGTGCTCGAGGGCACGAAGCTTGTTAGCCAGGCCCAGTGCCAGTTCGCCAGTGCCAACAATCAGCGTTCTACGCTCGATTTGAAGCGCCCGTTGGTAGTACTTCGAAAAACCATGCAGCGGGACATACAAAACCGCCTGCCCGATGTAGCTGCTGAAAGCCCAAATCAGGATGATTTCACGGGAAAACAGTTCGTTGGCCTTGCAGAGGAAGGCGACAATAGCCAGCGCTGCCAGTGTCATTGACCAACCCATCAGTAGTCTGATCAACCCTTCCAGGTAATTATCCTTTTTTGCATAGGCGCCGCACCATGTATAGGCCGGAACCGATGCAAGCACGGTAAGCGTTGCGCATACTCGATAATAGAACTCTACCGTTCCAGTCTGGTAATAAACCAATAGAAGTAACAGGGCGACAACAAAGCCCTGACCCAATGCCCACTGTCCCCAGAAGGTCAGTCCTTTGAGGGTGGTATTTCGATTGATACGAAGATTGTTAACCATACGATATCCCCAAAATACGTCCATTCGTGTTTCGACAAACAAGAGCCAAAATTTATGCGTTAAGAGTTGTTGTTCATGCTTAGATGGCGATTCATTGACGACCGAAACGCCACGCGGGCGGCGCTGTCATCAGTCCATAGGTTAAATTATTAGTGCGGGCACTGTCTGACGACTTTTAACGAGCGGGTGGTGTATCTGGTTGATATGTCTGGGTGAGAAGCGCGTTAGAAATAGTCTGGATTCAAGTTTGTTAACGCGGCTTTATAGAGGGCGCGGGCGGTGCCGGAAATACGGAGGGGCGATGGCATGGCGTGCTTTTTTATTGTTGTTTTGCACTGCCGGGACGAACATCTGAATTGCTCAGGCCAGATTTTTTACGCGGACGATTTTTTGTATCACACAGTACCCGCGATTCCTCACTGCACGAAAAAGGCGTTCGCCGTTACTGGCTTTTTTAAATTTTTCCTGTAGTCGACTCAGGCACATTTCGAGACCCCGATATTGTTCAGGTTCTCTACCGATGCTGCGGATAAGGTCGTCCTTGCTGACCACGCGATCTTCATGGTGCAGCATTTTTTTAAGCAGCGCGGCCTCCAGGCCAGTCAAGACAATTTCCACGTCATCTTTGATCAACGCGCCACTGCTGTCGCTCAGTCGCCAGGTTTCAGTCGCTGGAGCGTGCGGTTTGGCTGGCTGGGAGACATATTCCCTGGTGTCATCCCTGGAGCTGTCTACGGTTGATGTGAAGTGCGTAAATTTCGATACGGATTGGGCAGCTTGCCATTCGGACTTGAACGTCGAAAGTATGCGCTGGGTATCATGCTTGATAACCGGAGGAACCATTCTGGCCATTTGCGGGGAAATAATCTCCATAAGCTTGGGGGCAGAAGTGGGCGGCGCAACGCCTTCAAAAAACATTTTTGCCTGTGACGTGCCGTAACTGTTGTATCGCTTGCTGGACAGTAATGCTTCAAGCTCCAGTTGTAGTGCGGGGTTGTGAGTAACTACGACAAAGTATTTTCTGGGGAGGTTTGTGCTGCTATCCATGGCTCTCTCCTGAGTTGCACGTCTTGAATTCGGTTTAAAGGTTGTCGGCAGGGGAGTAATGACTCCCTTGAAAGTAATCAAAGGGCAGTGCACGTGCCAGTATATGGCTAGCAGCATGCTCCACTCTGTCCGCTATAAAGGCGACTTTTGTATTGTGAGCGAGCATGGTCATGCGTTCGTGAAGACGATTGAATAACTCTGGGTTGCCACTGAGCTTGAGGCTCAAGTCTAGAGAGGAAATGGAAATCTTTATATAGTCGAATAGATTCAGGGTGGTAAAGATTTCGATACTTTCATCGTCGATGTTGTAGTCGTCGAGCGCGATTTCTATGCCGTGATCTTTCAACAGATATACGTTGTGAAGGATTTTCTTTTTTTCTGCGAAGCTGACAGCCGACAGGGGGAGCTCATTGAGCGCGACAACCAGTGTCTGGCCAAATTCGCGCAGAGCGGCGCCGGACTGTATCAGCTCTTCCGTGAGCGCAGAGTTGGCGAGATCTGACTGCCCTACGCAAACAAATCTACGGCTCAGGTATTTATTTCCGTTGGTGGTGTTGTGATCTTTCAGCGAGAAGGCCATCAGCCTGGTCTGCATCAGTACTTCACTGTAGATCCCACTCATCTGATGCGCTTCTGGCGCGCGGGACGCGCAGGCGGAGTCGTCAAAATGTATTCTGATCTCGCTGCCAAACGGGCAGTCATCCCGAGTGAGAATCAATTGTCGAGACAGGTAATGCTCTGCGTGACCGTAGAGTCGCACGCTCCCTGTTGCGTTCATAATACAGAAACTCCCTTTTACATTAAGAATCAGGTTGTCGAGATCAGACCCCTGATTAAACGATATCCATGCCCACGAATACTTTGAATGGCGTTGCTGCCATACATGCCTTTTATTTTGCCGCGAAGGYGACTGATCGACTTTTCCAAGGCTCTTGGGTCATAAAAATTTATATTCAGCCCCATGATTCTGGCGATTTCATCATGGCTCAATATCTGGTTTTTCGTTTGAGAGAAAGCCTCAAGAATTTTCATTTCCGCAAACGATACGTCCAGCTTTTTATAGTCGCCAATCAGGCACATGCGAGTGGGGTCCAAAAGCAGATTATGCTTTTTTTGCCATTCTGGACTGCTAAAAAACTCCGACAGTGCGTCAGTATTTTCGCCTGCAAAAGTGTCGCAATTAATACAGTAGTCCGCCCCGGCAAGATAATATTTCATCTTGTTGTAGGTGCCTCTACCGGTGATGGCGATGAAAATTATTGACGCCARATTATCGGCGCGAATGTTTTCTACCAGGGTGAGGCTCTCAACAAACGCTTGAGGGCTGTCAATAACGATGAAAATTGCACGGTATGAATTAGAATTCTTGTTTCTTTTGAATGAGTTGCTATAGCACATTGCATCAACGGCAATATCCTGGCCTACGTGGCTTGCGACTAATTCCCTAAAGCCCTCAGCTAGCGTGTGGGTTCGCCCAATGGTGAGAACACCTGTCTCCTCCTTCACGTCGCTGTGGCCTGTAGTCGTTAATTTCCCTGTAAGCATCATGCTTTGACTCGGATAGGTGCTGGCATTCGAATGTTAAAGCACCAATTCTCGCTTGTGACTGACAATTGGTAACATTTCACTGTTTTTTCAGACGGCCGTCTCGTTTTTTTAACATTGCTTGTCATTCTGACGTGATCGTTTGCCCTCCGGTGGTTCGAGGTGCCTGATGATCGATGGCAATCTCGTGGGGTTGATGAGGTATAGCATTGTGCCATCTATTGGTCCAATGCCCCGCATTTTCGCAGCCATATGACCGCGCATGTCGTTAAAGTTTCAGCCACCTGACTTTTTTTGATTGGGCGTCATGAGGCGGTAGGGTTTTGTTGTTTCAAGTGCGATTTTTTGCTCTTGTCTGGCTCAGTATTCTCCAATATTAACCGTTATATAACGTTGATATCGGTGGTGTCGGCCATGGACATTTCATAACATTGAGTTTTATTAATCGGCCTAATGCGCTTTACTTTCGTGTTGGCGTTGAATTAGAGCGAAGTCGACGCATGGGTATTTGTCGTTGAGGGGGGTTAATGGATCTTTGGACAGCCATCACAGTGTTGATTTTAGGGATGGTCGAAGGTCTGACGGAGTTCTTGCCGATATCAAGTACAGGGCACCAGATTATCGTCGCGGACTTGCTCGGCTTCGGCGGCGAGCGAGCGATGGCCTTCAACATCATCATTCAATTGGGCGCGATCCTGGCGGTTGTCTGGGAGTTCCGCCGCAAGATTCTCGAGATCGTTACCGGCTTGCCGACCCAGCGCAATGCACAACGTTTCACCTTGAATCTGTTAATCGGTTTTCTCCCGGCAGTGGTCTTGGGGGTGTTGTTCGCCGATAAGATCCATGAGTATCTGTTTAATCCAATCACTGTTGCAGTGGCACTAGTGGTGGGTGGCATCATCATGTTGTGGGCCGAGCAGCGGGAACATGTGGTGTCTGTCGACCATGTTGACGACATGCGCTGGACCGACGCCCTCAAGGTCGGTTTCGTGCAATGCCTGGCGATGATTCCGGGCACCTCGCGCTCGGGATCGACGATTATCGGTGGGTTACTGTTTGGTCTGTCGCGTAAGGCTGCCACGGAGTTTTCGTTCTTTCTGGCGATGCCGACCATGGTCGGTGCCGCGGTGTATTCCGGCTATAAGTTTCGGGATCTGTTCCAGGCCGGGGACCTGCCTGTGTTTGCGCTGGGTTTCGTGACGGCGTTCTTTTTCGCCATGATCGCCGTGCGTGGTTTGCTCAAGTTTATCGCCGCCCACAGTTACGCCGTGTTCGCCTGGTACCGGATCGGATTCGGTTTGCTGATTCTGGCAACGTGGGTATTCGGTTGGGTTGACTGGACCGGGGCTGTAGCGCACTGACACTCGCCACCAGGCTGCACGACATGCAGCCTGGTCACAGGGGGCGCGGTTAACCGTTAACGTCCCTCAAGCAGCTCCGCCGCTTGATCCAGCAAGGCCAAAGGTTCTTTGGCCTTGTGAATGTCCACCGACAGTAACTGCCGAAACTTGCGCGCCCCCGGGAACCCGGTGCCCAGGCCCAGTACATGTCGGGTGATGTGGTGCATCGAACCACCTGCAGCGATGTGCGCCGCTATATAGGGACGCAACTGCGCCAGCGCCTCAGCCCRGCTGATCACCGGCGCCGTGCTGCCGAACAGCTGCTGATCCACCTCGGCCATCACATAAGGGTTGTGATACGCCTCACGGCCCAGCATCACGCCGTCGAACGTCTGCAAATGCTCGTGGCAGGCCTCCAGCGTCTTGATCCCGCCGTTGAGAATAATCTCCAGCTCCGGAAAATCCGCCTTCAACTGCGCCGCTACGTCATAACGCAGAGGCGGAATGTCGCGGTTTTCCTTCGGCGACAACCCCTCCAGAATCGCGATCCGCGCGTGCACGGTAAAACTGGTGCACCCGGCATCCCGCACCGTGCCGACGAAATCACACAGTTCTTCGTAACTGTCGCGCCCATTAATCCCGATCCGGTGCTTGACCGTCACCGGAATCGACACCGCATCACGCATCGCCTTCACGCAATCGGCCACCAACTGCGGATGCCCCATCAGACACGCGCCGATCATGTTGTTCTGCACCCGATCACTCGGGCAGCCGACATTCAGGTTCACCTCGTCGTACCCGTGCTCCTGCGCCATCCGCGCACACGCGGCCAGGTCCAGCGGCACACTGCCGCCGAGTTGCAATGCCAGCGGGTGCTCGGCTTCGTTGTGGCGCAGGAAACGGTCGTGATCGCCGTTGAGCAAAGCACCGGTGGTGACCATTTCGGTGTAGAGCAGGGCGTTTTTCGACAATAGGCGCAGGAAAAAACGGCAGTGGCGGTCAGTCCAGTCCATCATCGGTGCGACGGAGAAACGGCGGGAAAGTGGGGCGGGTGTGGCGGTGGTTACGGACATGAGGGATCTGGAATCGGTGAGGCTGGGAGAAGGGGGAGTTTATCAGTATTGAGCTTTTGGGGCTGAGGTAAGTCTTATAGCGGTATTCGAGACATCTGACCGAGGGCGCGCGCGGGTGACTGTTGAAAAATAGATCTGTCCCGAAGGCACTGATCGTCTTCACGAACATAAGACATCCCCACCGGTATACTGTCGGCCGTTCCCGTTTCTAGGTTTGGTCGTCATGGTTAATCGCCGGCAATTATTAAAAATCAGCGCCCTAGGCACCGCTTCGTTCGCGGCGCCGCTGGCGTACTCTGCGAGCAACATAACCATGGCCTACAACACCGGCAACGCGATTGGCTCAACTTCGCCAAAAGACTTGTCCGATAACGCCCGGAATCTGGATCATCTGGTCAACGGGAGTGATCCGTCCTACCTCGATCGCAAGGGCGTGCCCCGTAAATCGTGGAAGGGGATGGAGGGTGAGCACAATGCGGATCAGACTCGGCGCAAGTCAGAGTTCGATAACGACCAGGATAACCGCGCAGCCCAGTTCAACACCTTTATGGATGCCAGTGGCTACGAGCCGCCGATTCCCTACGACCCCGGCATCCTGCTGGATCGCACGACCAAGACGGTTTCCTATCTCGGCAACGAGTACCGGGCAAAAGGGTCGTTTATCCCGTTCACCACTACCAACTGGGCGACTGATGAGGCGAAACTAAAGCTGATCGGTGACGACTTACTGCGGCAGGCCCTTGCCAACCCCACTGACCCGAGCAAAGGCGCGAGGCTGGTCGCGGGGACGATTCGGGTTGTCAACGTCAAAGACCTCGGTGCAGTGGGCAATGGTGTTACGGATGATACCGACGCTATCCAAGCGGCCTTAGACTCAATAGTCAACACCCCTTTGACCACGCAGCAAAGGTCTGGAGGTGCAACGCTATTCTTCCCGGAAGGCGTCTACCTGATCTCTAAACCATTGGTTGTTAAGTCAGTAAACACGATTCTTGCCGGGGCAGGCGCAGGCGCCACGATAATCCAAGCAACCCCTGGCACTTTCTCTGCGGATGCGGGTCCAGACCTTCATGGCAAGTGGATGATCATATGGGACGCAGCGTACGTACTAAGTGGAGACGACTTATACAATTGTCATGTCTTTGACCTGTCGCTTGATTTCAACAACAGAACGGATGTAAAGGGTATCTGGATCGGCGGCGGCCGAAATTCGTCGTCTATTGAGCGTGTCCAGTTCGTTCGCTTTTACACCCACCTCGTCGAGCTTGGTAAGTCTTCCCGAGACTTCCACTCTATCACCCAAGGCTTCCTGGTTAGCAATTGCCTCGCCATCTGGGATGGCAACGCTGGTCAGCACACGGCGGACCGGGACGGGATTCTGTTTGTTATATCCGGAGGCAACGAGAACACGTTTTTTTGCGTGACTGCTGTATCGGGTGCGGGGGAAACCTCCACAGGCACCGGTTTTATTGTAGGGTCAGGGAGTTATAATTGCGGCGGCAACCGGTTCATTGCCTGCACGGCAAGTAATTTCAAGGCTTCCCATATTACGGTCAGCAACGTAAGTGGGTTCGTTGTTGGGGAAACGATCACTACCGGCGACGGGTACAAAGGTATTGTCTCATCGGTAGTAGGTTCAACTCTCCGGGTGATTACGCCGATTGACGGAACGTCGAAATATGTCCCAAGGGCGTCCGACTCTATAGGAGGCGGAACCAGTGGAGTAACAACCACGATCACATCGGCTGTATTCGGCAAAGCATGGCATCTTGCAAACTCCTGGAGTACCGTTATAGAGAGCGTCGCCGACATCGAATCTTCAGTTTGTGGCGTTTTCATGGACAATAGCGACGCTACAAAATGCACGCAAAACGTAGTGCGAGGGGGGCGTTTCTATAGTTGGACTGCTTCCTGTTTTGTGGCCTTCGGTCGTAGCCAACTCAACCGTTGCGAAGCGGATGTGTACTTGTCTTCGGTGTCGGTATTGCCGGGGGCGAAATATGCTACTACACAGTTTTATACGGTGGGCTCTCTTAACGCCAGCTTGATAAAATTCGTTTCTACTGACCCGACCAACTCTGCCATAGAGTACTTAGCCGCAGGCGGTATAAACGTTCGAAACTCAGCCAACACAGCAATATACGCAGGGAAGAATGGTACGGGTGGTGTTCGCGTCGATAACTTCCGTACCGACCTCTTCGACGCGAACCAAGTGCGGTTGCTGGATCGCGAAGGGAACGTACGCATTGCGACTGAGAACAGCGGTAACGGCAAAGTCACTGCGAACGACGGCTCAGGTACGCCGAGGGTCACAGTTGCCTATGACGGTACGGTTACGGTCAATAGCGCACCGGGTAAGAATGTCGTAATACAACAAAACGGCGTAAGTAAGATTGTTGTCGATGACGCTGGGCGGATACGGATGCTCGGGCTGACCACTGCAGTCCCTGGCGCGCCTGAAGCTGTTTACAAGCTGGCGGACGGGACCATGAAGGTTACACCGCCGTAAAATTTTAATTTACACAGCCCCTGATGAGAGGGCCTCACTCCACTCCGAGGTACCTATGGCGCTTAAACAAACCATCAATTTTCGCGGCCTTTCTGTCGCGGACGCATATATTAGGATCAACGGGATCACGATTAGCCCAGGCAATGAGCGTATCGACTTCGTCGCGCACTACATGGCGTCTGGCGCCGATATACCGTTCAACAACGCGAGTATTCAGTGCGCCTATAACCTTAACGGGGAAAACCCGATCATGCAGGGATATGAGCACTTGAAAGCGCTGCCGGAGTTCGCGCATGCAACCGACGGCTGATCGCTATCCGAACAACAAGCAGCCCGCCTAGTGCGGGCTTTTTTCGCCTGGAGAAAAGTAAGCGCTCCATAAACCCCACATTCAATGTCCCCCACCTGATCCCCGATGCTGTGCTCCCGATTTCTTTCCGGAGCCAGCACCTCATGATGCGTCCCGACGCAAAAGTCGAAAAAGTCTATCTCTACCCCAAGCCCGTCGACTTCCGAAAACCCATCGTAACCGAGTACCAAGGCTCGCCGGACAGTTCGATGCAGCAGTCGCTCTGTACGCCACAGATAACAAGCGTGGCGATCCATCATCGGCGCGACGGAGAAACGGCCGGAGAGTGGGCGGGGGCGGTGCTTACGGACATGGGGGATCTGGAATCGGTGAGGCTGGGAGGTGAGGGAGTTTATCAGTATTGAGGGGGTGGAGTGGAGAAGAGCCCTTTACGCGAGCATTTCAGTTTCTTGAAATCCATCGCGGTATGAAATCAACCAGATTGAACGTCGGTTTTTCTTTTTATCAAAGATCATCCAAGTCAGGGAAAGTGACTCGCTCTACAATCCAGGGCTCTACGATTTCCCCACGCATCATGCGTAAGAACGAACCCCATTCCTTTCGATTGTGAGCATCCGGCCCGATAACGGTCAGCAGCAGATATTCATCTCTGAAGTCGTCGTAGGCGTAGATGAGCCAGAAGTCATTGTCTGGATCATCAGCCAGTGAGGTTCGATAATACTGGCGACTGATTTTTGCCCAGCGGGCTTGTGTTTTTTCTGAGCTCGCGAGGTGAACATGATGCATTTCGCTCAGATCAAGTCTTTCGTCTCTACCGAAAATGTCAGGCAGATCGCCGAATAGTTTGTAGTTGTAGAACTGTGCGGCAATTGTTTCCCAGTGTTTTACTCTTTGGAAAATTGCCGCGATTTTGACTGCCGGCATCCAGGCCTACTTTGTAATAGGAAGCTTGCCAGTAATCACAAACGCATCGAATACCTTCTGCCCATCACGCGCGGCCTCTCGCACATCCAGAAACGTCAGTTCTTTATGGATGACCTTTCTGCGAGGCTTGTCGGTTTTTTTGGTGGTGGCCATGGGCGCCTCCGATGGATGTGTATGCATGCTGGTCAGCTTATTTGATTAATGGAATCCGGGCAAACCGAGCGGGTCGGCATGCTATGCGGGTGTAGCTTGGACTATAGTCTTCGGGACAAAAGTGCAGCAATGCTTGAGCGCATGGACATTTCTGAGTGTTGTGTAGGACATCGCTTTTTTAATGAGCTTGTCTCGCTCCGGCCCCGATGTGCCGTAGCTGAACCTATGCTGTCACCCTTCAAAATTTCATGATGTTCAACTGAGGCGAGGTATAGGATGAAGGCCTAAAGCTCCTATCATCGTGCCGCCACGCCACAGGAATCTGAAAAATGATCGCCAACCTCGTCAAAGTTTCGCTGATTGCCGGTGCTTTGTTGCTGAGTGCCTGTTCCGGTGTGAGCTCCCATAGCGATTATTCGACCGACTCGGTGCAGCCGGCCGGCTTTGGCCCGGGGCCGACCAACAGCAATGCCGCCAAGATGAATTTCCATGGCAGCGCGCTTGGCAATAGCTTCGGCGAGTACAGTTCAGGATTGTTGCACGACGATTGATATGCGGACACGCAATGAAAAAAGGGCGCTCCCACGGGAGCGCCCTTTTTTGTGCGGGAAAGAATGCCCCATTACTTCGCGTCAGGCACCGCCAGCCACTGCCGCAAAATCTTCTGATAATTGCCCGTCGCCTTGGCCAGGTGCAGCCATTGATCGACGTATAGCTTCCAGGTGATGTCGTCGCGGGGCAGCAGGTAGGCTTTTTCGCCGTATTGCAGGTAGTGCGTGGGGTTGACTGCGCACAGCCCCGGTTTGAGTTTCTGCTGATACAGCGCCTCCGATGCGTCGGTGATCATTACGTCGGCTTTTTTATCCAGCAGTTCCTGAAAGATGCTTACGTTGTCGTGCAGTTGCAATTGCGCCTTGGGCAGGTAGGCGTGGACAAACGCTTCGTTGGTGCCGCCGGCGGGTTCGACCAGGCGAACCGTTGGTTGGTTGATCTGTTCGACGGTCTGGTACCGCGCCTGGTCTTCGCAGCGCACCAGCGGGATTTTGCCGTCGACGTCGAGGATGTTGCTGAAGAAGGCTTTTTTCTGCCGTTCGAGGGTGACCGAGATGCCGCCCATGGCGATGTCGCACTTGCCGGCGAGCATGTCGGGCATCAGGGTTTTCCAGGTGGTGGGCACCCATTCGACCTTGACGCCAAGGCTGTCGGCCAAGGCGCGGGCCATGGCGATGTCGATGCCGGAATGCTCGCCGTCCTCTGATTTGAGGGTGTAGGGCTTGTAGTCACCGGTGGTGCAAACGCGTAATTGTCCCTGTTGTATGACGCTGTCCAGGTGCGAAGGTTCTGCCTGGGCGCCAAGGGAGAGTGCGAGCAAGCCGCCGAGCATCATTGCTCTGTTGATTTTCTTCATTGTTATCGGACTTTTGTGCTGGAGTGGTTTTGAAGGGGGAGTGTAGTGAAACTTTCACCGGTGTGAAAAATCAGCGCCCCCATAAATGGCTACCACCTTGCGTCATTACTTCAAGCGTTCAGCCGCTTTGCGATAAACCTGCTCACGTTCCCGTTTATCCACGGCTACCACAAACACAGTAATTTCCTGGTCAATCACTTGATAGACCAAGCGGTAACCGCTGCTACGTAGTTTGACTTTGTAGCAGTCGGGAAAACCATGCAGGCGGTTAGCTTCAATGCGTGGATTGTTCAGGATCTCCACCAGCTTCTTTTTGAGCTGCTGTCGGACTGTGTCGCCAAGTTTTTGCCACTCCTTCAATGCACGGGCATCAAACTCAAGGCTATAGGTCCTCTATAGAAACCTTTACTCGTTGAGGAGATGCAAGCCGTTTCCGCACGGTGGCCAATAAAGCCTCATCGTCTTCAGTCATCAAGACAGGCTTGAAAGGCAACTGACCACGCTCCGCTACATATTGCAGGGTCTGGCGCATCAGTTCGGAAGGCGTGACGCCGAGCTTTTCCAGTTCGAGAAAGGCGCGAGCCTTGAGGTCGTCATCGATACGGATGTTGATAGATGCCATGGGATAGATTCTCATGTAATGACATTTGTCATTACACTGAATCAAGAGTTCCTCATTGGCAAGTCCGCCGAGACGTACGGCTAATTTAGAGAAAATTCGTACTCGGGAGGATGAAAATGCCAACCAGCAAAGATCCCAACGCCTGGGCCTTTGCCCAGGCCTGGGTGGCCCAAATTTAAATCAGTACTTAAGTGTCAGAGATTTCCCCCTGAACATTGCTCATTTCCACTTCCGGACTCAACGTCCCCAGCCACGCCACCAACCCCACAATCAACACCGCTGCGGCCATTTCCACCACCACACTGCGCCGAAGTGCATGGGCCGCCGTGCGATATTGGCCCTCTCGCAACGACTGCTCCAGCAAGGGGCCAAGATGAAAGCGGTTCAACGCCGCCAACACCAGCATCCCGGCAAACAGCAGCACTTTGATCGCCAGCAAAATGCCGTAGTGGCTGAGTGAAACCTCATCGAGCTTCGGCCCGACGATGAGCAGGTAGTTCACCACGCCCGTCACGGTGATGATCACAACGATCAGCGCACCGACACCTTCGAATCGCTTGACCGCGCGAACCAGCAAGCGAATGTGAGCTTGCGATTGCAGGGTCCGGGTTTGCGCCATCAGGGCAAACGCAAGCAACGCACCGAGCCAGGCACCCGCTATTAGCAGGTGCAGGATGTCTGCGGTGAAGTGCCAGTAACGGCGACTGCCTTCGTCCATGGCGCCATGCCCGCTCCAGGCCAGGCTGGCGAGGGCGATGCCGCCGGCCGTGGCGGCGATCACCAGGCTGATGCCGGGTGATCGTGAGTTGAGCGTCAACGCCAGCCCCACGGCTGCTAACGCAATCATCCGCACGGCCCAGGCCAACCCGACGTCGGTCTCGAACAGCATCATCTCGATGTGTGGGCGCAACTCGGCAACGTCTGATTCGCCGCTCATGGCGCGGACCATCAACACCATGCCGGCGATGGACAGCAGTGCGCCGAGCCCGGCTGTTGCCGTCAATAATCGGCGAAAGGGCAGCACCGTCCCGGATAGCCGTTCCTGTCCTTTGAAGCTGTAGAGCCCGAACAGCGCCACGCCAAACAACAGCATCAAATCCACATACAACACAAACCGCAGCACGACGTTGGCCGAGTCGCTCATCGATCATTTCACTTTGAACGTGACGTTGCCGGTGATCGGATGGGTGTCCGACGACACCGCGCGCCATTCGACCTTGTAAGTGCCGGCAGTCAAGGGCGCTGTCGGAATGATGAACATGGTCTTCGGATCACTGCCGCCACTGACTTTGGCCTTGATTGGCATCGGGTCATGGGCCATGCCGGCCATTTCGGTCATCAGCAGTTTTGCGCCGGAAAACTGGGTGACGAGGTTTTCGGAAAAGTGCAGTTCGATCTTGTCGGGTGGCGTACCGGCCGCGCCTTCCGCCGGGGTGGAGGAGAGTAGTTTGGGGTGCGCTTGAGCGAGGGTGCTAACAAGCAGGCCGCTGAGCAACGCGACTGCGATAGCGGTGGGTTTGAAGATGCGCATGCAAGGTCCTTTACCGCTTGAAGCGGTTGTTGTTGGTTTGAGGTGAGTCTGTTCAGAACCACAGCCGAACACCGAGCACCAAGCGTGCTTCGCTACGGTCCTCGCCTTCGTCATTGGCAAAGTCGGCGGTGTTGCCGTAGGTGCGGTTCCAGGTGACGCCGAGGTAGGGCGCGAATTCCCGGCGGATTTCGTAGCGCAGGCGCAGGCCGGCTTCGGTGTTGGACAGCCCCGCGCCGATGCCCCGTTGCGGGTCGTTTTTGCCGTAGGCGTTGAGTTCGATGGTTGGCTGCAGGATCAGCCGATTGGTCAGCAGGATGTCGTAGTCGCCTTCCAGCCGCACGGCGCTCTGGCCGCCTTCGCCGATGAAGGCCGTGGCTTCGGCTTCGAAGTTGTACAGCGCCATGCCTTGCACGCCGAACGCAGCCCAGGTTTGCGGGGCGCCGGGTTTGAAGTCCTGGCGGACGCCGCTGACGACGTCCCACCATGGGGAAATGGCGTGGCCCCACAGGGCCTGGATTTCTGCGTCCTCGGTCACGCCATTGCTGCGTTCGCCTTCGGAGCGCAGCCACAGATGATCGATGTCGCCGCCGATCCAGCCGGACAAATCCCAGGCCAGGGTGCTGCCGTCATCGGCGTCCTGCCATTCCAGTTTGTCGGCGAGGAAGAATGAATTGAGCGTGCTGTCATGTACGTGGTGACCGGCAGGATCGGCATACACCGCAGCGCGATCGGCATCGGTGAGCACCGGGATCGGCGTGCGGCTTTCGCTGGGCGCGGCGGGCTGCATCTGGCCCTCGTCCATGCTTTGCATCTGGCTGTGATCCATGCCTTGCATCTGGCCGTGGTCCATCTGGCTGTGATCCATGCCTTGCATGTCATCGCTGGCGGCCATCGCCGTCGAGGTCGCGAGTGCGAAAAAAAACGGGGTGAATCGAATCATGGGGTGCGCCTCATTCTTCCACGCGAACTTCACGGAACATGCCCATTTCCATGTGGTACAGGAGATGGCAGTGATAGGCCCAGCGGCCGAGCGCGTCGGCAGTGACCCGATAGCTGCGCCGGGAGCCCGGTGGCATGTCGATGGTGTGTTTGCGCACCATGAACTGGCCGTTCTCGTCTTCGAGGTCGCTCCACATTCCGTGCAGGTGGATGGGGTGCATCATCATCGTGTCGTTGACCAGCACGATCCGCAGCCGCTCGCCGTACTTGAGGCGTAGCGGCTCTGCATCAGAAAACTTCACGCCGTTGAATGACCAGGCGAATTTTTCCATGTGCCCGGTCAGGTGCAGTTCCAGGGTGCGGCCGGGCTCGCGGCCGTCCGGGTCTTCGAAGGTGCTGTGCAGGTCGGAGTAGGTGAGCACGCGGCGACCGTTGTTGCGCAGGCCCATGCCGGGGTCGTCGAGTTTCGGTGAGGTGGACATGGCTTGCATGTCCACCAGCGGGTTGTCGGTTTCCGAGGCCGGGTGGGATTGCATGCCGGGCATGTCGCCCATGGCCATGCTGCCGTGATCCATGCCCGCCATGCTGCCGTGGTCCATGCCGGCCATACCCATGCCGGCCATGCCCATGTCATCCATGGTCACCAGAGGGCGTGGGTCCAGTGGCGGCAGCGGCGCGACTAGTCCTGTCTTCACCGCCAGGGTGCCCCGTGCGTATCCGGTGCGATCCATCGCCTGGGCGAACAGGGTGTAGGCCGCTTCGGTCGGCTCGACGATGACGTCGAAGGTTTCCGCCACGGCAATGCGAAACTCGTCGACGCTCACCGGTTTGACGTGCAGGCCATCGGCGGCGACCACGGTCATTTTCAGGCCGGGGATGCGCACGTCGAAGTAGGTCATGGACGAGCCGTTGATGAAGCGCAGCCGCAGTTTTTCCCCCGGGCGGAACACCCCGGTCCAGTTCGTGTCCGGCGCCTGGCCGTTCAGCAGGTAGGTGTAAGTGGCGCCGCCGACGTCCGCGAGGTCAGTGGGGTTCATCTTCATCTCGGCCCACATCTTGCGATCGGCGACGGTCGGCCCCCAGCCTTTTTCGCTGACGTCGTGGATGAAGTCGCCCACGGTGCGTTTGTTGAAGTTGTAGTAATCGGACTGTTTTTTCAGGGTCTTCATCAGGCCGACCGGGTCTTCGTCGGTCCAGTCGCTGAGCATCACCACGTAGTCGCGGTCGTACTGGAACGGCTCCGGATCCTTGGCGTCGATCACCAGCGGGCCGTAGACGCCGGATTGTTCCTGAAAGCCCGAATGGCTGTGATACCAGTAGGTGCCGTTCTGCTGCACGGTGAACTGGTAGACGTACATGCCGCCCGGCTCGATGCCCTTGAAGCTCAGCCCCGGCACGCCGTCCATGTTGGTCGGCAGCAAGATGCCGTGCCAGTGAATTGAGGTGCTGTCCTTGAGTTTGTTGCGCACCCGCAGCGTCACCGTATCGCCTTCACGCCAGCGCAGCAGCGGGCCGGGAATGCCGCCGTTGATGGTCGTGGCGGTGCGCGGGTGACCGGTGAAATTCGCCGGAGATTCGCCGATGAACAGGTCGAAGTCGCTGCCCGCCAACACCTGCGGTTCGCCGGGACTGCTGATCGCCCAGACCGGCGTGCGCCATAACTCGAGGCCGCCGAAGAGCCCGCTGATGGCCAGCCCTTTGACGAAAGTGCGTCTTGATGTGTGGGAGTGCATGCCGTGTGTTCCGCCCGTCAGCCTGTGAACTTGTCGACGAGGCTAGCGGGCGGTGCCTTTCAGCAGGCTGAGGCGAAGATTACAGTTTTGACAGGTAAGGGCATTGCTTACTGGCGTGAAGTGGACTTTTCCCTTGAAGCCACGGTGTCGCTGCCACAGTTGATGTAGGAAGACGACTTCAACCAGCGCTGGTCCGGGTAGTAGGAGAACAACAGCTGCCCGTCCTTCATCGAATCGATCAGACGATGGGCAATCGCCGGTCTGACGGCCGGGCAACCCAGGCTGCGACCGATCCGGCCATTGGCACGGGCCAGCACCGGGCTGACATAGGGCGCGCCGTGAATGACGATGGCCCGGTCAAAGGCGTTATCGTTGAAGCCTGGCTCCAGGCCTTCCATGCGCAACGAGTAACCGTTCTGGCCGCGGTAGCTCTCTTGTGTGCGGAACAGGCCGAGGCTGGTGGCGTGGCTGTCATTCTGGTTGGAGAACAGCGTGGCCATGTTTTCACCGCTGTTGCGGCCATGGGCGACCAGTTCGTGAAACAGCAACTTGCGCCGTTTAAGGTCGAAGACCCACAGACGTTGTTCGGTCGAGGGCAGGGAATAATCGATCACCGCCAGTCTTTGGGCGGGGGCGACACCTTGGGCGCGGCTGCATTGGGTCGCGCGAACGGCCAGGGCAATCACTTTGGCGTCGGCGCCTGGTGCGGCTTTGACCAGCGCGTTTTCAAGCGAATCGGCGTAGGCTGACGTTACTGAAAGGCACGTCAGTAAAATGGCAAATAAAGGGCCAAAGCGGTTTAGCGCCATAGTCGGGTCTCATCATGATAATTTCGAGTCTAGCTAGCGGCGAGCGGAAAGCTAGCCGTTTGAAACGGGGGATTAAGGATTATCCATGGTGCAATTAACAAGGTCATTCGTCATAAGCCGCATATTTTTTATGGGCTTTCTGATCAGCGGTGCGGCGTTTGGGCAAACTTCGCCGATTGAGCCGGTATCTGCGGCAAGCAGCACAATCGATGCCGCAGCGCCCGACGATGCGGTCGGCCAGGCGATTCAGGCAACACTGGAACCGCTGCGCTCGGCCTTTCCGCCGTTGCTCACTTCCAGGCGCCATCAGCGCGTGGATGTCAGCCGGGTGGTGCTGGATTTCTATATGCATCGCAACTATCGCGCGGCGTGGACAGACGATCGTGATGTGGCCCAGTTGCTCAAGAGTCTTGAAGACACCCGGATCGACGGCCTGAATCCGGCGGATTTTCGCATCAGCGAGCTAGCCCAGGCCCATGAGTCACTGGCAGCGGCCGTGCCTTCCACGGCGCAACGGGCGATGTTCGACATGGCGGCGACCCGCACGTTCATCACCGCGCTGCTGCAACTGCGGCGGGGCAAGGTCGATCCGTCGCGGCTGGACATTCACTGGAATTTCGAGCCTGCCGGCGGCGCTGCCCGCGGGGACATGAACAACCTGTTCGCCGCCCTCGATGCCCATGACGTGGCGCGTGCCTTTGCCGAGGCGCCTCCTCAGGAAGAGATTTACCGCAACTTGCGTGAGGGCCTGGCCCGGTTGCGCCAGGTCCGTGATGCGGGCGGCTGGCCGAAAGTCACTGAAGGGCAATCGCTCAAGCCCGGCATGGACGGCGTGGCTGTCGCACAATTGCGTGCGCGTCTGGTGGCGGGCGGGTATCTGGACCCGCACCTGTCGAAAAAGGCCGGTTACGACGACAAGGTCATTGCCGCGGTGAAGAAGTATCAGACCGAGCAATACCTGGGTGCCGATGGCGTGGCGGGGGCGGCGACGCTGGCGGCACTGAACGTGCCGGTCGAGGCTCGGATCGATCAGGTGCGGGTCAACATGGAGCGCGCCCGGTGGCTGTTGTACAAGCTTCAGGGCACGTTCGTGATCGTCGATATCGCCGGATACAAGGTGGCGATGTACCGCGACGGTCAGCCGATCTGGCGTTCGCGGGTGCAAGTCGGTAAACCGGTGCGCAGTACGCCGGTGTTCCAGGCCGAAATCACCTACATCACGTTCAACCCGACCTGGACCGTGCCGCCGACCATCCTCAAGCAGGACGTGATTCCAAAAGTCCAGAACGATCCGGGCTATCTGGAGGCCAACCGGATTCGCGTGCTCGATCGCGAAGGCAATGTGCTCGATCCGTCGAGCGTTGACTGGAGCAACCCGCGAGGCATCCACCTGCGTCAGGATGCCGGGCCCGACAGTTCGCTGGGGCAGGTGGCGATCCGCTTCCCCAACGACTATGCGATTTACCTGCATGACACGCCGCACCGCGAACTGTTTGCCAAAACGGTTCGGGCCACCAGTTCAGGCTGCATCCGCGTGGAAAACCCGTTGCAACTGGTCGAGTTGTTGTTCAACGACCCGGTGCGCTGGAACAGCGCCGGCATTCAGAAGCAGTTGGCCAATGGCAGGACCGAGAACATCCAGCTACCGGTGAAAGTGCCGGTGCTGTTGGCTTACTGGACCGTGGACCTGAGCAAGGACGGGCGGGTGACATTCAAGCCCGATATTTATGATTACGACGCCAGGGTGCTGCAAGGCTTGAGCCAGCCTACGAAGTTGCCCGCTCTGGATTTGCGTCGTGCAGAGATGCCGCTGGTGGTGAAGGGGCAGAACCAACAGTAATGAATCACACCCCGGACCTTGTAGGAGCGAGCCTGCTCGCGATGGACTCAAGAACGCCGCGTTTAGCCAGTAAGTACGCGTTATCGTTAACGACCATCGTCGGAACGCCGCCCGGAGCAAGCTCGCTCCTACAGAGGACCACATTCGCTTAACTGAACAGCATTGCGTACCTACTGGACTTGCGTCGTGCAGAGATACCGCTGGTGGTGAAGGGGCAGAACCAACTGTAACCAGCGGTTGGAAAAAGGGCGACTTTGGAACGTAATGCCGATCAGTCTGAACACTGCAATCCCTGTGGGAGCGAGCTTGCTCGCGATGGCGGACTGTCAGACACATTGATTTTGAATGTGCGACCGTCATCGCGAGCAAGCTCGCTCCCACAAGGTTTGCGGTGTTCAAATGCTTGACCGACTGGCATCAGCCTCTAAAGCGCCAGCCCTTGTTGCACCACTGCCAGCAGATCGCTTTCC
This sequence comes from Pseudomonas sp. P4_C1, assembly GCF_056402155.1. Taxonomy (NCBI): domain Bacteria; kingdom Pseudomonadati; phylum Pseudomonadota; class Gammaproteobacteria; order Pseudomonadales; family Pseudomonadaceae; genus Pseudomonas; species Pseudomonas sp. P4_C1. Next base: position 52,097 of record NZ_JBFUHY010000020.1, on the reverse strand, counting down.
GTCAGCGCCACCGCATCCAGCTGCGCTGTGGCCTGCTCGATCGTTTGTAGCCACCAGTGTGTTTCACCGTGTTCGTCCACAGTGCGCAACAGGGCGAGTTCATTGCCTGTCGTGTGGATCTCGACCCGCCCATCGCCATCTGCTGTGAAGCGCGCAACCGGGTCAAAGGTGAGGCTGTGCCCGTTGCCGGCAATCACCAACTGGTCGATGGCGTAGTCGTACGCGTCGCCATCGGGGTGGCTCTCGAACACGTGGGTGGGGTTGCGCCGCAAGACCAGGCCCGCTTCGGTCAAGGGCAGCAGCCAGGTCTCTATCCGCTGATACAGTTCGTAGACCTGGCCCGGCCAGGCATCGATCGCCTGATCTGCGCTGGTAAGCCGTGTCTGTTTCAATTTTGCCGCGAGCTCGTCTGCCTTGCTCATGTCGATTCCCTGTTTTGAGGTCAATCTAATCGTAGCTCGTTGACGCGCAGGCAGCGCTGCCCTGGGTCATGTTTACAGCACCACCGGGCAGGTGTGATACCACTGGGCAAATGGCCGCCATTTGTCATGGATAACCCCGTAAACTACGGCCCACAAAGATTGAGGGCTTTGGGGCGACGCCCACGCCTTGCCCCGACAGGATGACTTTTTGCCCACACGCTTCAACAATCCGGACCACGCCCCTGGCGTCGCATTGAAACGCATACCGCTGCGCAAGGCCGCGGTATTGTTCATTGCCACGGTGTGTCTGTGCCTGTGCGGTTTGCTCTACCTGCAACTGGAACAGTCCCGTCGCCATGACCTGAGCGACGCGCAAGTGGCGTCTTCGAACCTGACGCGGGCCATGGCGCAGCAAGCCGAAGACACCTTCATGAAGGCCGACCTGGTGCTGACCAGTCTGGTGGACTGGATTCAGGTCGACGGTTTCGGCCCGGACCAGCGACCACGCTTGCAGCAGACGTTCGCCCGGCGGGTGCAGGCGCTGGATCAGTTGCACGGCATCCTGCTGTTCGACCAAAAGGGCCAGTGGGTGGTGACCTCGTTTGAAAACCTGCCCCGGGGTGCCGGGGTCGCGGACCGTGAATACTTCAAGTATCACCAGCAGAACGTATCGTCGGTGGCGYATATCGGCCCGGCCATCCGCAGTCGGGAAAACGGCGAGTGGATCATTCCGGTTTCCAAACGGGTCAACGACAGGAACGGGCATTTCCAGGGCGTGCTGCTGGCCGGCATCAAGATGTCGTACTTCGACCAGTTCTTCAAAAGTTTCAGCCTCGACGACAATGGCTCGATGTTTCTCGGCTTGACCGATGGCACATTGTTGGCGCGTCGACCTTTTGTAGAGGCGCAGATCGGCGTGTCGCTGGCCCAGACCGAGATTTTCCAGAAGTTCCTGCCGCTGACCACCTCCGGCAATGCGCTGTTCACCTCCATCATCGATGGTGTGACACGCATGTACAGTTACCGACAGCTGGAGGCCTATCCGTTGGTGGTCGCCGCTGCGTCGTCCACGGAATCCATTCTCGCGGACTGGTACGACACGGCGTTTCACTCCAGCCTCATCGTAGCCCTGGTATTGCTGGGCGTAGGATTGTTCGGGTGGGTGTTCCTGCATCAGGTGCGTGTTGGCGAGCGGGTCGAGGCGGATTTGCGCAGGGCCCAGCAAGCACTGGAGCTGATCGCCACTCACGACAGCCTGACAGGGCTGGCCAACCGCCGGTTGTTCGAGCGGGCGCTGGGTATCGAGTTCGGGCGCGGCGCCCGGCAGGCCAGCCCCTTGAGCCTGATCATGCTCGATATCGATTACTTCAAGCGCTACAACGATACCTACGGCCATGTGGTGGGGGATCACTGCCTGGCCGAAGTGGCACGGGCGCTGAAGAGTTGCTGCCACCGCAAGGCCGATCTGGCGGTGCGTTACGGCGGTGAAGAGTTTGCGGTGCTGCTGCCCGACACCGACATCCACGGGGCCATGACGATTGCCGAGCAGATCCGCCGCAGCGTCATTGACAAGAGCATCAGTCACACCGGCTCGCCCAATGGCTACGTAACGGTCAGTCTGGGTTGCTATTCGTTCGTGCCGTCGGGGCGTGACAGCATGGACGTGTTTGTCGAACGGGCGGATGCGGCGTTGTATCAGGCCAAGCGTTCGGGGCGAAACCGCGTGGCAACGTTGTCGATGGCCGGTGGAGTCGAGGCGTTGATGCGCTCCGATCGTTGAAGTGCTTTTCCTGCCGCTGGTCCGCCTCTAGGGCCTGGCGGAATTGATAGTCTAGAGTTCCGTTAGCGCTGCCGAATCCGGCAGGCTCCCCCTCGCACGGACGATCGCCAACATGTTGCTACCGCAAGCGTTGACAGCCGTTGCTCTGACCGTCGCAGCCGCTGCCATCTTCCCGCTGGCCAGCCACGCGCAATCGAAAATCACCGCCGAAGAAGCTCACGCAATCGGCGTGGATGCCTACATCTATTTTTACCCGCTGCTGAGCATGGACATTACCCGCAAGCAGTTCACCAACATCGAACCGGGCAAGGAATTCGGCAAAGGCCCGATGAACATGTTTGTGAGTGTGCCGCAGTACCCGCCTGCCGAGTTCAAAGGGGTGGTGCGCGCTAATTTCGACACCTTGTATTCGATTGCCTGGCTGGATTTGACCAAGGAACCGATGGTGATCGCCGCGCCGGATACCGACGGGCGTTTCTACCTGTTGCCGATGCTCGATATGTGGACTGACGTGTTCGCGTCGCCGGGCTGGCGTACCACGGGCACCAAGGCCGGGCAATTTTTGGTGACGCCGCCGGGGTGGACCGGCACGGTGCCCGCCGGGATGAGTCATCTGCCGGCACCCACGCCCTTTGTCTGGGTCATCGGCCGTACCAAGACCGACGGTGCGGCGGATTACGCGGCGGTGCACAAGATCCAGGCCGGCTACACGGTGACGCCGTTGTCCCGCTTGGGCAAGGAGCCTGAAGCCGTCACCGTGAAAATCGACCCGGCGGTGGACATGAAAACGCCGCCGAAGATTCAGGTCGACTCCATGTCGGCTGCCAATTACTTCACCTACGCTGCCGAACTGCTGAAGGTGAACCCGCCGCACAGCACCGACCAGCCAATGCTGGCGCAGCTCAAGCGTATCGGCATCGAAGCCGGCAAGCCGTTCGACATGGACGCGCTGGACCCGCAGATCCAGGCCGCGCTGCAAACGGTGCCGCAGGATGCGCAGGCCTTGATGACCTGGAAGGTGCCGACCCTGGCGCGGGAGGTCAATGGCTGGTCGATGAACACCGACACCATGGGCGTCTACGGCAACTACTACCTCAAGCGCGCCATCGTTACGCAAGTGGGGCTCGGTGCCAACCTGCCCGAGGATGCGATTTATCCGTTGAACATCGGCGACAGCAACGGCAAGTCTCTCGACGGTGCGAACAAATACGTGCTGCATTTCAGCAAGGGCGAGACGCCGCCGGTGAGCGCCTTCTGGTCGATCACCCTGTATGACCCGGAAGGTTTCCAGGTCGGCAACTCGCTCAATCGTTTTGCGGTCAGTAGCTGGATGCCGTTCAAGGCCAACGCCGATGGCTCGCTGGACCTCTATTTCCAGAACGAAAGCCCCGGCAAGGATCTGGAGGCCAACTGGCTGCCGGCACCCAAAGGGCCGTTCAACCTGACCATGCGTCTGTACGGCCCGAAAGCCGAGGCGCTGAATGGCAAATGGAACCCGCCGGCGGTCAAGCCGATGTAAGCCTCAGGTGACAAAAAGCAGGCAATGACTGTACCTCATCGGCTGCTTTTGCCTGTCCAGCTGCCCGTCCCGCCACCCGCGCCACCGGTTCCACCTCCGGGGGCGCCGGTTCCACCACCCGCGCCGCTACCCGGACCATTGACGCCGGTGCTGCCGATTGACGAGCCAGGGCCATGACTGCGGCTGTAGTCACCCGAGGGTGCGCCGGGCCTGTTGTTGTCTGGCAGCATGGTTGAGTTGCGGGTGGCGCCTGAAGTCGTACCGGTCGCGCCAGTGCCAGTGCCAGTGCCATCGCCGGACGCCGCCAAGGTAGCCAGGGGCGTTGCCGACAACAATCCCGCCAAGAGTAGCGAAGTCATTCTGATGTTCATCATGGTCGTCTCCAGGGATGAGTCGTTACCTGATGCTTGTGTAGGGGCTGCGCAAGCGCCGTTGAATGTTTCATTTCCGGTGATTGGCTAAATCAATTGTCGTCGGCAGTGCTTGATCCCGTATACATAGCGGCCACTGGCGGAGCAATCCGCCGCTTGCGTGCAAAAGGATTGAACGATGAGCGAGCCACGCCTGACTGACCGTGCTTTGTATCTGCAACGCCTGGGCTTCGATGCACCTCCGGCACCGACCCTGGAAACCTTGCGCCAACTGCAACTGCGCCATACCGGCGCTTTCCCGTTTGAAAACCTCACCACATTATCCGGCGAACCGGTGCTGATCGACTTGCCGTCTATCGAGCAGAAGGTCTTGCATGGCGGTCGTGGCGGTTACTGCTACGAACTCAACAACCTGTTTCTGGCCTTGCTTCAAGCGCTGGGTTTCGACGCCCGTGCCATCAGCGGCCGGGTGGTGATGGGCCAGCCGGAGGGCGCCTGGACTGCCCGGACCCATCGCTTGAGCCTGGTCATCATCGATGACGTGCGCTACATCACCGACGTCGGCTTCGGCGGCATGGTACCGACCGCGCCGCTGTTGCTCGATTCCCGCGCCGAACAACTCACCCCTCACGAGCCGTATCGCATCGACCTGCACGTCGACGGCTTTACCCTGCGCGCCAACGTTGCGGGGGAATGGCGAGCAATGTACATCTTCGACCTGCAACGCCAGGAAGATATCGATTTTGCCGTGGGCAACTGGTACGTCTCGACCCACCCCGAGTCGTCTTTCGTCAAGCAGTTGATGGTGGCGCGCACCGGGGAAGGGTGGCGGCGTACGCTCAACAACGGCAACTTCKCGATTCACCGGATTGGCCAGGACAGCGAGCGGCGGGAGGTGACGGATGTGCAGGAACTGATTGGCCTGCTGGGCAGCGAGTTCGGCATTCGCGTACCGGAACAGGCGCAATTGGCGCGGACGCTGGAACGATTGATCGCAGCGCCGCAATAGCGAGCCGATCGTAGACATCAAAAAGGGCTGATCCGATTGATCGGCCCTTGGTGTTTCAGGGCCGAACACCCGGCTCCATCACCCGTTGAATTTCGCGCAAGGCCTCTGCCAGTTTCTGCTCCAGGCCCTTGAGTTCGGCAGGGGTGAGGGTTTTTTTCAGGTGTGTGGTCTTGCCTTCGTTGAGCAGGGCCCGGCGCAACGTATTGTTGATCGCCGTCTGGTAACCGTATCCCTCGTTTTCTGCCAGGGCCCGGGCGGCTTCGATGACAGCGTCATCGAGCATGATGGTAATGCGGGTCTTGCCTTTGGCGGGCACCACGGCCCCGCGCCTGGCGTTGCTGAAATCGTATTCGTCTTTCATCGGTCATGCCTCCAGGTACTGACGGCGCTCGCTTTTGGTGGCGATGCGCGCGGAAATGATTCGAACGAAATTCGGATCGCGATGGGTGTACGCGACGACCAGCAACCGGCCTTTGGCATCCAGCCCCGGGGTGATCCAGCGTTGTTCATCATGGTGGTTGTCCTCGATGGTCAGCGCTCGTTCGACATGGAATACCGGTTCAGTCTCTGCGAGGCTGATGCCTTGGTGCTTGAGTTTGTTGGCTGCGTTCTTTGCCTTGTGGACCTGAATTTCGAATGTCTTCATTATGCATACTTTATATGTATAAAAAAGGGGCGGGCCTTACCGATGGTCGCCAGGAATTCGAAAGACTAGTCAGCACCCGAGTTTGGACAGGGAGGGATGTATTTCAAGGTTTTTTGGCGGGGCCTGGAGGGTGGGTAGCAGGTGGAAATGGACAGGTATCCATTTTGTGACTGATAAGTTGTATACAACTCTATAGACATTTGTCACGACTATTGAATACAGTGTGCGAATAACAAAAACCAGGGAACCCCCTACCATGAAAACGCCTCATGTTTCACACCAACGGCCCGAGGACGAAAATCTTGGGATCGGCGCGAATATGGCTTATGGCCTGCAACATGTTCTAACCATGTATGGCGGTATTGTCGCGGTGCCATTGATCATCGGCCAGGCGGCCGGGCTCTCGCCGGCGGACATCGGTTTGTTGATTGCTGCTTCATTGTTTGCGGGGGGGCTGGCAACGTTGCTGCAAACCCTGGGTTTACCGTTTTTTGGTTGTCAATTGCCGCTGGTACAGGGCGTGTCCTTCTCCGGCGTCGCGACCATGGTGGCGATTGTCAGCAGTGGCGGGGAGGGCGGGTTTCAGTCGGTGTTGGGTGCGGTGATAGCGGCGTCCCTGATCGGATTGCTGATAACCCCGGTGTTCTCGCGTATCACCAGGTTCTTCCCGCCGCTGGTGACCGGCATCGTGATTACCACCATCGGCCTGACGCTGATGCCGGTAGCCGCGCGCTGGGCCATGGGCGGCAACAGCCATGCACCGGAATTCGGCAGCGTGGCGAACATCGGCCTGGCGGCGGTAACGCTGGTGCTGGTGCTGCTGCTGAGCAAAATCGGCAGTGCGACCATCTCCCGCCTGTCGATTCTGCTGGCCATGGTGATCGGCACGATCATCGCGGTGTTCCTCGGCATGGCGGATTTCTCGTCCGTAACCCAGGGCCCGATGTTCGGCTTCCCGACGCCGTTCCACTTCGGCATGCCGACCTTTCACTTCGCTGCGATCCTGTCGATGTGCATCGTGGTGATGGTGACGCTGGTGGAGACCTCGGCGGACATTCTGGCCGTCGGTGAGATCATCGGCACCAAGGTCGATTCCAAGCGCCTGGGCAACGGTCTGCGCGCCGACATGCTGTCGAGCATGTTCGCGCCGATCTTCGGTTCGTTCACCCAGAGCGCCTTCGCCCAGAACGTCGGCCTGGTGGCTGTCACCGGCATCAAGAGCCGCTACGTGGTGGCCACTGGCGGTCTGTTCCTGGTGATCCTCGGCCTGCTGCCGTTCATGGGCCGGGTTATCGCCGCCGTGCCGACCTCGGTACTGGGTGGCGCCGGCATCGTGCTGTTCGGCACTGTTGCGGCCAGCGGCATTCGGACCTTGTCCAAGGTCGACTACCGCAACAACGTCAATCTGATCATTGTCGCCACCTCCATCGGCTTCGGCATGATCCCGATCGCGGCGCCGAACTTCTACGATCACTTCCCGAGCTGGTTCGCGACCATTTTCCATTCGGGCATCAGCTCGTCAGCGATCATGGCTATCGTGCTGAACCTGACCTTCAACCATCTCACCGCCGGTAACTCTGACCAGCAATCGGTGTTTGCGGCCGGTACCGAGCGGGTGCTGCGTTATCAGGATCTGGCGGCGTTGCGCGAAGGGGACTACTTCAGCGACGGTAAACTGCACGATTGCGACGGCAAGGAGATACCGGTGGTCGAGGTGGATCACGGGCATGGCGAGCCACGCGCGGCGCACTTAAAAAGCAGCGAGCATGTCTGACGTTCACGGAGACTGAAAAAAGGGCCGATCTGTTGAATAGACAGATCGGCTTTGTGACTATAAAACTAATCGGTCACAAGTTGTCAGTCTTCGATAGGGTGAGTAAGCTGTGCTCATGAATCAGCCATCAATATCTTCATCTTCGCCCAGCCCCCGTGGCCCAGCCGATCACGACATTCGAGACCAGATTGTCGCGGCGGCCAATGAGCATTTCAGTCAGTACGGCTACGGCAAAACGACGGTTTCCGACCTGGCCAAGGCCATCGGATTTTCAAAGGCCTACATCTACAAATTTTTTGATTCCAAGCAGGCGATCGGTGAAGCCATCTGCGCAAATTGCCTGGCAGAAATCGTCGCGGCTGTGGAGCAGGCTGTCAATGTAGAAGACCTGTCGCCGACGGAGCGCTTTCGACGCTTGGTCAAGACGGTGATCGCCACAGGTGTGAATCTGTTCTTCAACGACCGAAAACTCTATGACATTGCAGCGTTCGCGGCGTCGGAAAGCTGGCCCAGTACGCAGGCTTATGACGCACGGATCAAACACTTCGTGTTGCAAATCGTGCGGGAAGGGCGAGAAATTGGCGAATTTGAACGCAAGACTCCGCTGGACGAGACGGTAGAATCGATACATCTCGCGCTGCGGCCATTCGTCAATCCTTTGCTGTTGCAGTACAACCTCGATTTCGTCGAGCAAGCGCCCACGCTCACCTCCAACCTCATCTTGCGTAGCCTCATGCCTTGACCTTCGGCTAAACGGTTACGGCATACCCGGGTCAGCACCCGATCATCAAAACGGCTTCTCACTTTGCCCTTCTTCCCATCTTTCGAAGGGCATTTTATTTATCTGATTTGTGACTATTGACTGAATTGGTCACATGAATAAGTATGGGGATCCGTCGCTTCTACTGCTTCATCTCAGTGATACCCATAGAGTTCAAACAATGAAAACAATATTGCTCAAGAGCCCATTGGGCCTTGCTGTCGTGCTCGCATCCTCAAGCGTTTTTGCAAGCGGCTTCGCTCTCAATGAACAAAGCATCAGTGGGATGGGATCCGGGTTTGCCGGTCGCTCCTCCTCCGCTGAAGATGCGAGCACGGTCTTCGGTAATCCCGCGGGAATGTCCCGCTTGAAAAGAGAGCAGGTCAGCGTGGGGGCGGCGACTCTTTTCGCGAAGTCCGACATAAGCCAGACCCGCAGTACATTCGGAGGTCAGGAAGATGGTGATATGGTGCCCACGACCACGGTGCCTATGGGTTACTACGTCAAACCCATCGATGAGCATTGGGCGTTCGGTGTTGGTTTTTATGTACCGTTCGGTCTGATGACCGATTATGGCAGCGGTTATGCCGGGCGTTACTACGCCAACAAAAGCGAGGTCACGACACTTACGTTCCAGCCCACCGTCAGCTATGCCTTTAACGACAAGGTTTCGATCGGGTTCGGTCCCACCATCAACCGTATCAGCGGTGAGATATCCGGGATGGTGCCCAACCCACTCAGTCCTGGTCGCAACGACGGAAAACTCAAAAGCACTGGCGACGACACGGCCCTCGGTTTCAACGCCGGTATCCTGGTGCAGGCTACAGACCGAACCCGTTTGGGCATGACCTACCATTCCAAAGTCAGTTATCAACTGGATGCCAAGACCAAGGTCACTGACGGCATCTTTAGCGTGTTGGGGGTCAGCGGCCGGAGTTATGACGCTTCGCTGGATGTGAATACACCAGAGTCAGTGGATTTCTCGGTGACTCATCAGCTTGATAACGACTGGACCCTCTACTTGGGGAGCACCTGGACTCGCTGGAGTCGCTTCAAGGAATTAACCATCGAGAACACAGGTTTACCCCCTGCGTTGAGCGGCGCGCTGGGCACCATTACCGAAGAACAGAATTGGCACGATACATGGGCACACGCTATTGGTACGGCGTACCAACTGAATAACCAATGGGTACTTCGCGCAGGTTTTTCGGTTGATCAGTCGCCCACCAACAACACCAACCGGGGGCCACGCATTCCTACAGGCGACCGGAAGGTTATCAGCTTCGGTGCTGGCTGGACTCCGGCGGACAACGTCACGATCGATGTTGCTTATTCCTACCTGTGGGAGGAGAGCGTGCAGGTCAACCAGACCTCGCCGACCAGAGGTGCATACGGTGCCAAATACAAGAACAGTGCGAGCGGGCTCGGTGCTTCCGTCAGTTACCGCTTCTAGTTGAATGCCGTTACACGATGAGTGTCCGGTCGGGAGCACGTCACCTTATCAGCTCATCGTGTCGCAACAGCCTGGGCTTCAGGCGGTTGCCAGCCACCACCGAGCGACTTGAATGCCGCAACCGCCGCTCGTGCCGATTCCGTTCGTGCTTGCGCTCGGGCATCAGAAGCCTGCAGCATCGTCTCGTCAGCGTGCAGGACATCGATCAGGCTGGCCGTGCCTTTCTCATAGGCAATGAACGACGATTGGCGCGCCTGTGTCAGAGACGCCTCTCCGGCGGTGAGGATGGTTGCTTGAGCTTCCCGATTCACCAGTGAGGACAACGCGCTCTCGACATCCTCGGTGGCGCGCAGCGCGGACTGACGGTAAGCGGCCAGGGTTTCGGCTTCCTGTCCCTTGGCCTGGTCGATTTCGGCGTTTATGCGACCGAAGTCGAAGAGTCTCCAGCGCAGTCCCAATACGCCCGCCGACTGGCTGGCGCCGCCGGTAAAAAGGTTGCCTGCGGATACAGCCGTGGCACTGCCCAGCAATGCGCTAAGGGAGAATTTCGGGTAGTACTCGGCAATCGCCTCCCCGATGCGTGCGTTTGAGGCCGCAAGACGGCGCTCAGCCACAATGAGATCTGGCCGGCGGCGCAGCAAATCGGCCGGCGTTCCCATCGCCTTTATCTGCGGCGCTACAGGAATGCTCCCCGCACTTGCCAGTTGCGTACCGATCATTGCCAGGCGTTGAGTTCAACACCTGGCCGAGCGGCGTCTCGATTGACTGGTAGGAGCGCGCGGCCTGTCCGCTGATGTTCCCAGAGGGGAGTAGAGCGGCATTTGCAGCACCTAGTCCGGCCCGCGCCTGCGTGACTCGCGCCGACGCTTGCGCCAGGTCCAGATTCTGCTCAAGCGCCTTGGAGATGAAGTCGGTCAGCACTGGATCACCAAAGCCTTCCCACCAGGCTACAAGGCTGGTCGACGTCGCTCCACGCCGCTGTTCGACAGAAGGCTGACCCAGGTAACGATCCGAAAGCGGAGCGTCTGGACGATGGTAGTTCGGACCGACCGCGCAACCTGCCAATAAGCCGGCGCTGACCAAAAGAGCAATTGGACGGAGGGGAGGCATTGAGATTCCTTCAATAGAGGATGTTTGTGACCATATTTCGTAATAGTCACAACCTGTCAATTGAGGTGATTTGAGCGAATTTTGGGTTTTCTCGTTGGTAGCGCCGTTTATGTGTTGAGCTTGAGACGCTGAATGTTTCATGGTTTGTGACCATTGACACTTATGGTCACTAGACTGAGAATGGGGCACTCGTCCTATTTTCAAGTAAGGGAACCTATGCGCCGGCTTCGACCTTTCCCCATTGCCGCTTGCTTGTTGCCTCTCGTCCTGACGGCATGTGGCGACTCATCCACCGTTGAGGATCCGCGCACGCATGCCCCTCTGGTCAGGTCCGCAGCGGTTCAGGGTTCCTCCGACGCTTCACGTTCTTTCACTGGTGTCGTGGCTGCCCGCGTCCAGGGCGATCTGGGTTTTCGGGTATCAGGCAAGGTGCTTGAGCGTCTGGTTGACACCGGTCAAACCGTTAAACGTGGTCAGCCACTCATGCGCCTTGACCCAATCGACCTGGGGTTGCAGGCGCGAGCACAGCAAGAGTCAGTCATGGCCGCTCGGGCCCGAGCCAAACAGACAGCAGATGACGAGGCTCGATATCGCAACCTGGTCGCCGCAGGTGCTATTTCCGCATCGGCCTATGACCAGATCAAAGCCGCAGCGGATACCGCAAAGGCGCAGCTTGGCGCCGCTGAAGCGCAGGCTGATGTAGCCCGCAATGCTTCTGGTTATGCGGTGCTGTTGGCGGATTCCGACGGCGTGGTGGTGGAGACGCTCGCCGAGCCCGGACAAGTTGTCAGCCCGGGACAGCCCGTGGTTCGACTGGCGCGGGCAGGGCAGCGCGAAGCCATCGTGCACCTGCCCGAGACGTTGCGCCCCGCAGCAGGATCCACCGCGCAGGCGACGCTTTATGGCAATGCCACGGATGCTGTTACAGCGAAGCTGAGGCTGCTTTCTGACTCGGCCGACCGAATGACACGTACCTTCGAGGCGCGGTATGTGCTTGAGGGCGCGCTGGCCAATGCACCGATAGGTTCGACCGTCACGCTTCGGATCGCTGAAGGCGCCACGCAAGGGCGGGGGCTGCAAGTACCGATTGCCGCCGTTTATGACCCAGGCCAAGGCACTGGCGTGTGGGTCATCGCCGGTACGCCGGCGAAGGTGGCCTGGCGACCTGTACAAGTCCTGGGCTTGAGCGACGACACAGTGCGAGTCGCGGGCGACCTCGAGGTCGGCGAGCAGATCGTAGCGTTAGGCGCACATCTGTTGCGCGAAGGTGAAGAGGTGAGATTGCCTCAACAGGATGACGTCAAAGTTGCCGGGGGTCGTCCATGAGCGAGGGGCGCTTCAATCTTTCCGCGATCGCCGTTCGTGAGCGCTCTGTCACGGTGTTTCTGATCTTCCTGATTGCCGTTGCGGGCATCTTGTCGTTCTTTCAGCTGGGGCGTGCGGAAGATCCTCCGTTTACGGTCAAGCAGTTGACGGTCATTACCGCGTGGCCGGGCGCCACGGCGCAGGAGATGCAGGATCAGGTAGCAGAGCCACTTGAAAAACGCCTGCAAGAACTGAAATGGTACGACCGCACGGAAACCTACACCCGTCCTGGCCTTGCTTTCACGATGGTGTCACTGCTCGATAGTACGCCGCCCTCGCAAGTGCAGGAGGAGTTCTATCAGGCGCGCAAAAAGCTCGACGATGAGGCCAGGAAGCTGCCGGCGGGTGTCATCGGGCCAATGGTCAACGACGAGTTTTCGGACGTGACATTTGCACTTTTCGCCCTGAAAGCCAAAGGCGAGCCGCAGCGACTGTTGGTGCGTGATGCAGAGTCGTTGCGCCAACAACTGTTGCATGTGCCGGGCGTGAAGAAGGTCAACATTATTGGGGAGCAGCCCGAACGTATCTTTGTTTCCTTTTCCCATGATCGGTTGGCCACCTTGGGCGTATCTCCTCAGGACATCTTTGCCGCGCTGAATAATCAAAACGTGCTCACGCCCGCGGGCTCGATCGAAACCAATGGGCCACAGGTCTTCCTCCGGCTGGATGGCGCCTTCGATAAGGTGCAAAAGATTCGTGACACACCCATTGCGGTTCAGGGGCGCACGCTCAAACTCTCTGACGTGGCGACGATCGAACGTGGTTATGAAGATCCGGCAACCTTTCTCGTGCGCAATAACGGTGAAGAGGCCTTGTTGCTGGGGATCGTGATGCGTGAGGGCTGGAACGGCCTTGACCTCGGCAAGGCGTTGGACGCGGAGACGGTCAAGATAAATGAAGGCATGCCGTTGGGCATGACGCTCTCCAAGGTCACCGATCAATCTGTGAATATCGGCTCGGCCGTCGGCGAGTTCATGGTCAAATTTTTCGTCGCGCTGCTTGTGGTGATGCTTGTCTGCTTTCTCAGCATGGGCTGGCGTGTAGGCGTTGTGGTCGCTGCGGCTGTGCCGTTGACGTTGGCCGTGGTGTTTGTGGTGATGGCGGCCACTGGAAAGAACTTTGACCGTATTACCCTCGGCTCGTTGATTCTGGCGCTCGGACTGCTGGTGGACGACGCCATCATCGCTATCGAAATGATGGTGGTGAAAATGGAAGAGGGCTACGACCGCGTCAAAGCCTCCGCGTATGCCTGGAGTCATACGGCCGCGCCGATGCTTTCCGGTACGCTAGTGACGGCTATCGGCTTTATGCCCAACGGCTTCGCGCAATCGACAGCCGGCGAGTACACCAGCAACATGTTCTGGATCGTGGGCATTGCCCTGATTGCCTCCTGGGTGGTTGCGGTCGCTTTTACCCCATACCTGGGGGTGAAGATGTTGCCGAACATCAAGAAAGTCGAGGGTGGTCACGCGGCCATCTACAACACCCCCAACTACAACCGCTTCCGCCAGGTTTTGACGCGAGTCATCGCTCGCAAATGGCTGGTGGCCGGTACTGTCGTCGCTTCGTTTGTCGTGGCGATCCTCGGCATGAGCCTGGTCAAGAAGCAGTTCTTCCCTACCTCGGACCGTCCCGAGGTATTGATTGAAGTGCAAATGCCTTATGGGACCTCCATTGAGCAGACCAGCGCCACCACTGCCAAGATAGAGGCCTGGCTGCAAAAGCAGGGTGAGGCAAAAATCGTCACAGCTTATATCGGGCAAGGCGCGCCGCGTTTCTATTTGGCGATGGCGCCGGAACTCCCCGATCCGTCTTTCGCGAAGATTGTGGTGCTGACGGACAGCCAGGAGGAGCGCGAGACCCTCAAGTTCCGTATCCGCGAAGCGACAGCTGAGGGACTTGCCCCAGAAGCGCGTGTCAGGGTGACGCAGCTCGTTTTTGGGCCGTACTCGCCATTCCCTGTTGCCTACCGGGTGATGGGACCTGATCCGTCAAAGTTGCGCGAGATTGCGGGCCAGGTACAGGACGTGTTGCAGTCGAGCCCGATGATGAGAACCGTCAACACCGATTGGGGAGCGCTGACGCCGACGCTGCATTTCGCTCTGGATCAGGATCGCCTGGAGGCGGTGGGGTTGACGTCAAACTCAGTCGCGCAGCAACTGCAGTTCCTGCTGGCCGGAGTACCGATCACCGCGGTTCGCGAGGACATTCGTTCGGTGCAGGTGGTTGGTCGCGCAGCGGGTGATATCCGGCTCGATCCCGCAAAGATAGAAGGCTTCACGTTGGTGGGCGCGGCGGGTCAGCGGATTCCGTTGTCCCAGGTGGGAGCGGTCGATGTGCGTATGGAGGATCCGATCCTCCGACGTCGCGACCGCACGCCGACCATTACCGTGCGCGGCGACATTGCCGAAGGCTTGCAGCCACCGGACGTCTCGAGCGTGATCATGAAGGAGCTGCAACCGGTCATCGACAAGCTGCCTGGCGGATACCGGATTGAGCAGGCGGGTGCCATCGAGGAGTCGGGAAAGGCCGGTAAAGCGATGTTGCCGTTATTCCCGATCATGATCGCCATGACGCTGCTGGTCATCATTCTGCAGGTGCGTTCGATCTCGGCGATGATCATGGTGTTCCTCACCTCGCCACTGGGGTTGATTGGTGTGGTGCCGACACTGCTTATCTTCCAGCAGCCGTTTGGTATCAACGCGCTGGTCGGCCTGATCGCCCTGTCGGGCATTTTGATGCGCAATACGCTGATTCTGATTGGGCAAATCCACCACAACGCGCAAGAAGGGCTGGACCCGTTTCACGCAGTGGTCGAAGCCACGGTACAACGTGCCCGCCCGGTACTGCTGACAGCGCTGGCGGCAATCCTGGCATTCATTCCGCTGACACACTCCGTCTTCTGGGGGACGCTGGCCTACACGCTGATCGGAGGCACCTTCGTCGGAACCATCATGACGCTGGTGTTCCTGCCAGCGATGTACGCCATCTGGTTCAAGATCCGTCCTGACAATACGGGTCAAACTGAAGCAGCGAATAAGCAGGCGAGCCTGGTGGAGAGGACGCCACCCCGTCCTCTCGCCGCTCACCAGACCACAAAGCTGTAGGTCATATCCAACAGAACGCCAAAACGAAAAAACCCGCCTGAGAAGGCGGGTTTTTCGGTGGTTTCAGAGATTTTGAAAGCCTTCTCTGGAACCTTGTCTGGCTCCACGACCTGGACTCGAACCAGGGACCCAGTGATTAACAGTCACTTGCTCTACCAACTGAGCTATCGCGGAATGGCGCGTATCTTACTGATTCAAAAAGAGAAGTCAAGCATCGAATAACAATTGGAGCGAATCATCGGGACGGGCGGTGGTTTAGCGGCGATTGGCGGTTACCAGGATCGCCCCAGAGGTCTACCATGGCCGCCCGGAAGTGGTGACACGCGCTGCCGGCCATTCGCCGAAAAGGTATGCGCCATGAATCATTTGACCCTCACACCTCGACACCACGGGGTGCACCCATGAGCATCTCTCAGATCAGCCTGCCCAAAGGTGTCGGCCCCCACGCCGAAAAGTTGTTCGACGCCATCACTCAGGCCGGCACCGCTGAAGCATTGAGCCGCGCGGGTGGCAAGGCGGAAGGTTTCGTCCTGGGGCTGGAAAGCACCAAGGCGATCAAGAGTCAGATCGCCGAATCGCTCTACGTCGCCTATGACGATGCGGTCAGTCAGCGTGCGACCGAGCTGGCTTAACCGCCGAAGGTAATCGTGCCAAGCATCAGTTTGGCGTAGAGCGCCGTGGCGCCCAGTTGCACCAGCCATAGCGCCAGACCACCGAGAAAGACGCCAGCAGCGACTTGCATTACCAGGTTGCTGCCGCGTTTTGTCGGGGCGCGGGGGGCGAAGTGATCCAGGTCATCCAGGTCATCGCGGTCAGCGCGAAGGTCATCGTTTTTCATGTGGGTTCTCGCAGGAATTCCAGGGTGTACACAAAACCTGTAGGAGCGAGCCTGCTCGCGATGGCAACAGCACATTCACCATCAATGGTGACTGGTACATCGCTATCGCGAGCAGGCTCGCTCCCACATTTTGGATTGTGTGGAGTTTAGAGGGCTGAGCCCGTGCTTTGAGATTTATCTGCGACAAATAAAAAACGGGAAGCCTAATGGCTTCCCGTTTTTCGTATCACGACGCGATTCAGATCACCTGAACGATGGCATCCGTAACGGCCTTGATATTGCTCTGATTCAGCGCGGCCACGCAGATGCGGCCGGTGTCCAGGGCGTAGATGCCGAACTCGTTGCGCAAGCGGTGAACCTGCTCAACGCTCAAGCCGGAGTACGAGAACATGCCGCACTGACGACCGACGAAGCTGAAATCGCGTTGAGGCGCTTTTTGTGCCAGCAGATCGACCATCTGGGTGCGCATGCCGCGGATGCGCAGGCGCATTTCGGCCAGTTCGGCTTCCCACTGGGCGCGCAGTTCCGGGCTGTTCAGCACCGCAGCGACAACGCTGGCACCGTGGGTCGGCGGGTTGGAGTAGTTGGTGCGGATTACGCGTTTGACTTGCGACAGCACGCGCGCGCTTTCTTCTTTCGATTCGCTGACGATCGACAGGGCACCTACGCGCTCGCCGTACAGCGAGAACGACTTGGAGAACGAGCTGGAAGCGAAGAAAGTCAGGCCCGACTCGGCGAACAGACGCACGGCAGCGGCGTCTTCGTCGATGCCATCGCCGAAACCTTGGTACGCCATGTCGAGGAACGGCACGTGGCCTTTGGTTTTAACGACTTCCAGGACGTTTTTCCAGTCGGCCGGGCTCAGGTCCACGCCAGTCGGGTTGTGGCAGCAGGCGTGCAGCACAATGATCGAGCCGTTTGGCAGCGCGTTCAGGTCTTCCAGCATGCCGGTGCGATTCACGTCGTGGGTCGCGGCGTCGTAGTAACGGTAGTTCTGCACCGGGAAACCCGCGGTTTCGAACAGGGCGCGGTGGTTTTCCCAGCTCGGATCGCTGATTGCCACAACGGCGTTCGGCAGCAGTTGCTTGAGGAAATCGGCACCGATTTTCAGAGCACCAGTACCGCCAACGGCTTGGGTGGTGATCACGCGGCCAGCGGCGATCAGCGGCGAGTCATTGCCGAACAGCAGCTTTTGCACGGCCTGGTCGTAGGCGGCGATGCCGTCGATTGGCAGGTAGYCACGGGAAACGTGTTGAGCGGCGCGAATGGTTTCGGCTTCGACAACGGCGCGCAGGAGTGGAATTCGCCCCTCCTCGTTGCAGTAAACACCGACCCCCAGGTTGACTTTGTTGGTCCGGGTATCGGCGTTGAATGCTTCGTTGAGGCCCAGGATTGGATCGCGTGGTGCCATTTCGACAGCGGAGAACAGGCTCATTATTGCGGCGGCTCTGAATGGAGAGTGGAGGGACGTGTCGCGCTCCAGCCGAATGCACTAGAGCGGTGCACAAACGGGGAGCTAGTATAGAGGCCATCGGCGATTGCTGGCGACAGGCGATTCGGCTTTTCGGTTAAGTTTTTCCGATTATTTTTCGACCGTTAGTCGATTGGTCGTGTCGGAGACTTTACCGGATGTAGGACGTTTGCCTTGAAAGCGCTGGCAATCGGCTCCACATTGAGCACAATCCAGTTTTTTCCTCGGGCGACATCGGTCGTTTGCGGTCTTTCTCGTTCGTGCCGGTTTTGCCGGCAAGAGTGATCCAGAGGTATTTCATGTCTGAATTCCAGCTAGTCACCCGTTTCGAGCCCGCCGGCGATCAGCCGGAAGCCATCCGCCTGATGGTCGAGGGTATCGAAGCCGGGCTGGCGCACCAGACGCTGCTCGGTGTGACCGGCTCGGGCAAGACCTTCAGCATCGCCAACGTCATTGCCCAGGTGCAGCGCCCGACCCTGGTGCTGGCGCCGAACAAGACCCTGGCGGCGCAGTTGTACGGTGAGTTCAAGGCGTTCTTCCCGAACAACGCGGTGGAGTATTTCGTTTCCTACTACGACTACTACCAGCCGGAAGCCTACGTGCCGTCCTCGGACACCTTCATCGAGAAAGACGCCTCGATCAACGATCACATCGAACAGATGCGTCTGTCGGCGACCAAGGCCTTGCTCGAGCGCAAGGACGCGATCATCGTCACCACGGTGTCCTGCATCTACGGTCTGGGCAGTCCGGAAACCTATTTGAAGATGGTGTTGCACGTGGATCGCGGCGACCGGCTCGATCAGCGCGAATTGCTGCGACGCCTGGCCGACCTGCAGTACACCCGCAATGACATGGATTTTGCCCGCGCGACCTTCCGCGTGCGTGGCGATGTGATCGATATCCACCCGGCGGAATCCGATTTCGAGGCGATCCGCATCGAGTTGTTCGACGATGAAGTGGAAAGCCTGTCGGCGTTCGATCCGCTGACCGGCGAAGTCATTCGCAAACTGCCGCGTTTCACCTTCTACCCGAAGAGCCACTACGTGACGCCACGGGAAACCCTGATGGACGCGGTCGAAGGCATCAAGGTCGAGTTGCAGGAGCGCCTGGAATACCTGCGCTCCAACAACAAACTGGTGGAAGCCCAGCGCCTGGAGCAGCGCACCCGTTTCGATCTGGAGATGATCCTCGAACTGGGTTACTGCAACGGCATCGAAAACTACTCGCGCTATCTGTCCGGCCGCGAAGCCGGCGCGGCGCCACCAACCCTTTACGATTACCTGCCGGCCGATGCCTTGCTGGTGATCGACGAATCCCATGTCAGCGTTCCGCAGGTCGGTGCCATGTACAAGGGCGACCGCTCGCGTAAAGAGACCCTGGTCGAATACGGTTTCCGCCTGCCCTCGGCCCTGGACAACCGGCCAATGCGTTTCGATGAGTGGGAAAGCATCAGCCCGCAGACGATTTTCGTCTCGGCGACGCCAGGTAACTATGAAGCCGAGCACGCCGGGCGCGTCATTGACATGGTGGTGCGCCCGACCGGGCTGGTGGACCCACAAATCGAGATCCGCCCGGCACTGACCCAGGTCGACGACTTGCTGTCGGAAATCACCAAGCGCGTCGCTCTGGAAGAGCGGGTGCTCGTCACCACGCTGACCAAGCGCATGGCCGAGGATTTGACCGATTACCTGGCCGACCACGGCGTGCGCGTGCGTTACCTGCACTCGGACATCGACACCGTGGAGCGGGTCGAGATCATCCGCGACCTGCGCCTGGGCACCTTCGATGTGCTGGTGGGCATCAACCTGTTGCGCGAAGGTCTGGACATGCCGGAAGTGTCGCTGGTAGCGATCCTCGATGCCGACAAGGAAGGCTTCCTGCGGTCCGAGCGCTCGCTGATCCAGACCATCGGCCGCGCGGCGCGTAACCTCAATGGCCGGGCGATTCTCTATGCGGACCGCATTACCGGTTCCATGGAACGGGCAATCGGCGAAACCGAGCGTCGTCGCGACAAGCAGATTGCGTTCAACCTGGCCAATGGCATCACGCCGAAGGGCGTGTTCAAGGACGTTGCCGACATCATGGAAGGTGCCACCGTGCCCGGTTCGCGCAGCAAGAAGCGCAAAGGCATGGCCAAGGCCGCCGAGGAAAACGCCAGGTACGAAGCGGAATTGCGCTCGCCGGGCGAGATCGCCAAGCGTATCAAGGCCCTGGAAGAGAAGATGTATGCGTTGGCGCGTGATCTGGAGTTTGAAGCAGCGGCGCAGATGCGCGACGAGATTACCAAGTTGCGCGAGCGCCTACTGACTGTTTGATCTTTAGTGCCTGAACTGGCCTCATCGCGAGCAGGCTCACTCCTACAGGGTTCAATGTGATCCCTGTAGGAGTGAGCCTGCTCGCGATTGGGGCAACTCGGTCTCAGTGCGCTTCCCCAGCCTTCAACCCCACCGGCAATTTCCTGGTCAGCAACACCGCCAGCATGCTGATCCCCAGCGCAATCCCGACAAAATGAAACGCATCGTTATAGGCCATGATCGACGCCTGTTGATGCGCAATTTCGCTGAGTTTGCCCAGTGCCGCCGTTTCACTGCCCAGTCGGTCGGTCAACGAGGCAATGCGCTCGGCCACCTGCGGATTGCTCGGCACGATCGATTCACGCAGGTAGTCAAAGTAAACCTTGGTCTGCGCATCCAGCAGGGTGGCGAGCAGGGCGATGCCGATGGCGCCGCCGAGGTTGCGCAGGATGTTGAACAGGCTCGATGCCGATCCCGCATCCTGAGGCAGGATGTAGGCGGTAGCGATCAGCGAGATGGTGACCATGATCAGCGGCTGGCCCAGGGCGCGGATGATCTGGATCTGATTGAACTGTGGCCCGGCAAAGTCCGGGTTCAGCACGCCCGAAGAGAAACTCGCCAATCCGAATAGTCCGAAGCCCAGCGTGCACAGCCATTTCGGCGAGACGAACTTCATCAGTTTGGGCACCAGCGGAATCAGAAACAGCTGCGGTATGCCCATCCACATGATCACTTCACCGATCTGCAGGGCGTTGTAGTTCTGGATCTGCGCCAGGTACAGCGGCAGCAGGTAGATCGAACCGTACAACCCGACCCCCATTCCGACGCTGGAAATGCTGGATAAACCGAAGTTGCGGTTGCCGAGGATGCCGAGATTGATCAGTGGATTGGGTTTGGAAAACTGCACGATCACAAAGGTGATCAGGCTGACCAGCGCGATGCTGCCCAGGGTCACGATCAGGTTCGACTCCAGCCAGTCCTTGCGATGGCCTTCCTCCAGGAATACCTGCAAGCAACCAAGCCCGACGCCGAGGGTGAGAATGCCGGCGTAGTCGGTGCTTTTGAGCAATTCCCAGTGGGCTTCTTTCTTCTCCAGGCCGTACATCAGGCCGGCAATCATGATCAGGCCGGGCGGGATGTTGATGTAGAAGATGTATTCCCAGCCCCAGTTTTCCGTCAGCCAGCCGCCAAGGGTCGGGCCGATGGAGGGGGCGAAGGTGGCGGTCATGGCGAACATGGCCATGCCCTTGGCGCGGTGGTGTTCCGGGAGTTTGATCAGGGTGAGGGTGAACGCCAGCGGAATCAGCGCGCCACCGGTAAACCCTTGCAGGGCGCGGAACACGATCATGCTTTCCAGGCTCCAGGCCATGGAGCAGAGCAGGGAGGCCGCGAGAAACCCGAGGGACACCCACACGGCCAGGCGTCGCGCCGACAGCAGCTGCACCAGCCAGGCGGTGAGCGGAATCATGATGATTTCCGCCACCAGGTACGAGGTGGAAATCCACGAACCTTCTTCCAGGGTCGCCGACAGCGCGCCCTGGATGTCCTTGAGCGAGGAGTTGGTGATCTGGATGTCGAGCACCGCCATGAAGGCACCGAGCATCACGCTCATCACCGCGATCCAGTCCCGCCGGGTCGGTTCGCCGACCGGGCGGATCAGTTGATCACCGGCCATTGTCAGCGGCGTCTTTGCTGCTCACTTTGCTGGTGACATCTTCAGGGGCGTCCTTGATGTTCACCTTGGCGGTCACCGACATGCCCGGACGAATCTTGCCGCGCAGCGGGTTGTCCGCGGCGAAGGTCAGTTTTACCGGAATCCGTTGTACGACCTTGGTGAAGTTGCCCGTGGCGTTATCCGGCGGTAACAGGCTGAACTGCGCGCCCGATGCGGCGAACAGGCTGTCGACCCGGGCTTCGATCGGCGTGTCGCTGTAGGCGTCGAAGGTCAGCTCGGCTTTCTGGCCGGGCTGCATATGGCCGATCTGGGTTTCCTTGAAATTGGCCTGAATCCAGATGTCTTCATCGGGCACGATCGACAACAGGTAAGCGCCGGCCTGCACGTATTGGCCATTGCGTGCGGCGCGCTGGCCGATCAGACCGCTGATGGGGGCGTGGATTTCGCTGCGGGTGAGGTTCAGTTCGGCCTGTGCCAGATCGGTTTCGGCGTTGGCGATCTGTGCGTCGAGGCGTTTGATCTCGGCGGTCAGTGCATTGACCTGCTGGCGCTGACTTTGCGCGTCGGCCTGGGCCTTGGCCACTTGCGAGCGGGCAATGTGGGATTCGGCGGAGAGGGTGGTCACCCGTTCTTCCGAGACATAGCCGGGTTTGCGCAAGGTCTCGGCGCGGGTCAGATCGATCTGCGAGCGACCCAGGCTGGCCTGGCTGGACGCGACTTGCGCTTCGCTGGCGGCAATCAGGCTGGCCTGCTGGGTCAGTTTGCTCTGGGCTTGCAGGCGTTCGGCCTGGCGAGTGGCCAGGGCTGCGTTGGCGCGGTCGACAGCGAGGCGGAAGTCGTCGCCTTCGAGTTTGATCAGCAACTGGCCTTTCTCGACATGCTGGTTGTCCTGCACCAGTACCTGATCGATGCGCGCGCCCAATTGGCTCGACACACGGGTGATCTCGCCCTGGACATAAGCGTTGTCGGTGCTTTCATAAAAGCGCCCCTTGAAGAACCAGTGGGCAAACAGGCCCCCTGCAATCAACAGGACCATCAGCAGGAAGGTGAAGAGGCGACGCTTGAGTTGGGCAGGCATGGGGAAAACTGTAGTTGAGAAATTGTAAGAGAAGTTATCAGCAGGCAAATCTGGCATACAGCCGATAAACGGTAAATGCCATCGACCGATATCCGCGGCATACGGGCGTTACAGCCGCAACCTTGGCTTAAATGCCCTGTTCGCTGGAGCCGGGCGGGTGTCGCCTGTTACCATTCGCGCCTTGTTTGAACTTTGCTTTTTTTCTTTTCGAGACATGCCATGACCACCGTCCGCACTCGCATCGCGCCATCGCCTACCGGGGATCCCCACGTAGGTACCGCTTACATCGCCTTGTTCAACTACTGCTTTGCCAAGCAGCACGGCGGTGAGTTCATCCTGCGGATCGAAGACACCGACCAACTGCGTTCGACCCGCGAGTCCGAACAGCAGATTTTCGACGCCTTGCGCTGGCTCGGCATCGAATGGAGCGAAGGCCCTGACGTCGGCGGCCCGCACGGTCCATACCGTCAAAGCGAGCGCGGCGATATTTATCAGAAGTATTGCCAGCAACTGGTCGACCTGGGCCATGCGTTCCCGTGCTTCTGCACCGCCGAAGAACTGGACCAGATGCGCGCCGAGCAAATGGCCCGTGGCGAAACCCCGCGCTACGACGGCCGCGCCTTGCTGCTGTCCAAGGAAGAAGTCGCCCGTCGCCTGGCGGCTGGTGAACCTCACGTTATCCGGATGAAAGTACCGAGCGAAGGCGTCTGCGTGGTGCCGGACATGCTGCGCGGCGATGTTGAAATCCCGTGGGACCGCATGGACATGCAAGTCCTGATGAAGACTGACGGCCTGCCGACGTACTTCCTGGCCAACGTGGTCGACGATCACCTGATGGGCATCACCCATGTATTGCGCGGCGAAGAGTGGCTGCCATCGGCGCCGAAGCTGATCCTGCTTTACGAGTACTTCGGCTGGGAACAACCGGAGCTGTGCTACATGCCGCTGCTGCGTAACCCGGACAAGAGCAAGCTGTCCAAGCGCAAGAACCCGACTTCGGTGACGTTCTACGAGCGCATGGGCTTCATGCCCGAAGCGATGCTCAACTACCTGGGCCGCATGGGCTGGTCGATGCCGGACGAGCGCGAGAAGTTCTCGTTGCAGGAAATGGTCGACAACTTCGACCTCAAGCGCGTGTCCCTCGGCGGGCCGATCTTCGACATCGAGAAGCTGTCGTGGCTCAACGGCCAGTGGCTGCGCGACCTGCCGGTGGAAGAGTTCGCCGCACGGGTGCAGAAGTGGGCGTTCAATTCCGAGTACATGATGAAGATCGCGCCGCACGTGCAGGGCCGGGTCGAAACTTTCAGCCAGGTGGCACCGCTGGCCGGGTTCTTCTTTGCCGGTGGCGTGAACCCCGATGCCAAACTGTTCGAATCGAAGAAGCTGTCGGGCGATCAGGTCCGCCAGTTGATGCAGTTGATCCTGTGGAAGCTCGAAAGCCTGCGTCAGTGGGAGAAGGACAGCATCACCGCGACCATTCAGGCAGTGGTCGAATCCCTGGAGTTGAAGCTGCGTGATGCCATGCCGCTGATGTTCGCTGCGATCACTGGCCAGGCCAGCTCGGTGTCGGTGCTCGATGCGATGGAAATCCTCGGGCCGGACCTGACCCGTTTCCGTCTGCGCCAGGCGATTGACCTGCTGGGCGGGGTGTCGAAGAAAGAAAACAAGGAGTGGGAAAAGCTGTTGGGCGCTATCGCCTGACACGCTTGCTGAAGGACTGATGGCCATTGTGCATGCCCGTCGTTGGGCGCGCAGTGGTCCTCAGACCCCCAATTTTCCGGGGGGAGGGCGGTAAGTGATTGTTATGTCGGCAAAAAATTTTAAATTTTTTGAAAAATAAGTTTGACAGACTTTCGATACGCCCTTAAGATTCGCCCCGTCCTCAGCGATGACATCAACGATGAGGGGCTATAGCTCAGCTGGGAGAGCGCTTGCATGGCATGCAAGAGGTCGACGGTTCGATCCCGTCTAGCTCCACCAATTTACACTTCAAGGTCTGGCCACACCGGCCTTGAAGCGATCAACACTCAGCGTTGATCAGTTGTATGGAAGGGTTTGCGTCCCCTTCGTCTAGTGGCCTAGGACACCGCCCTTTCACGGCGGTAACAGGGGTTCGAGTCCCCTAGGGGACGCCAGTTTTACAGAAGCGATGTTGCAAGATATCGCTCCGCCGCGAGGCGAAAAATCCGGGGCTATAGCTCAGCTGGGAGAGCGCCTGCATGGCATGCAGGAGGTCAGCGGTTCGATCCCGCTTAGCTCCACCAATTTTACAGTTCAAGGTCTGGCCACACCGGCCTTGAATCGATCAGCTCTCAGCACTGATCAGTTGTATAGAAGGGTTTGTGTCCCCTTCGTCTAGTGGCCTAGGACACCGCCCTTTCACGGCGGTAACAGGGGTTCGAGTCCCCTAGGGGACGCCACGATTACCCGCTCTGCGGGATTTATAAGGGTCATTCAATTATTGAATGGCCCTTTTGTTTGTCTGGCGTTTGGCCAAATTCCTCCATTTCCAAAAAAACTGTTCTTCAGACCAGCGGTCACACCCATGGCTTGCTAAAATTTATTATGAGAATAATATTTCAATCGTAATATTCGGAGGCGACGATGAACGATAAAAAAGCTCAAACCCGCGAACGCATCCTCAAGGCTGCCAGCGCAGCGCTGATTCAGCGCGGCCCGGCCGAGCCAAGCGTGGGCGAAGTGATGGGCGCGGCGGGCCTGACGGTCGGCGGCTTCTACGCACACTTCGAAAGCAAGGACGCGATGATGCTGGAGGCGTTCAAGCAATTGCTCGGTCACCGCCGCGACCTGATTGCCGACATGGACGCGGAGTTGACCGGCGAAGAGCGCCGCACTCTGGTGGCAGCGTTTTACCTGTCGCGCAAGCACCGTGATTCCTCCGAATCAGCCTGTCCGATCCCGGCATCGGTGGGCGAACTGGGGCGGCTGCCGGAAGCGTTTCGTGTCGCTCTGAATGAACATGTGGAAATGATGGTTGCGCAGTTGGCG
Organism: Pseudomonas sp. P4_C1; assembly: GCF_056402155.1. NCBI lineage: Bacteria > Pseudomonadati > Pseudomonadota > Gammaproteobacteria > Pseudomonadales > Pseudomonadaceae > Pseudomonas > Pseudomonas sp. P4_C1. Next base: position 26,416 of record NZ_JBFUHY010000020.1, on the reverse strand, counting down.
GCCAGTCCTGAAGAAACCGAAAAAGCCCTGGCCGACATGGCCTTGATGGTGGGTGGGCTGGCTCTGGCGCGGGCGCTGGGGCCGGGAGAGTTGTCCGATCGATTACTGCGTGCCGCCAAATCGGCAGTGCGTTGACCTGAAGGCTGCGGCCTGAGGAGAATGCGATGAGCGCGTTAAAGTGGGTTCGTGGCGTTAATGGCACCTTGGGCTGGTTTGCCCCGAAACTGGTCGCTAGCAAAATGCGACTGGCCTTCATGACACCGCGGGATCTGCCGCCCCGTGACTGGGAACTGCCGCTGTTGGCGAAGTCCGAGCGGATCACCTTGCGTTTCGGCCTCTCGGCGTTACGTTGGGGGCAGGGCCCGGCCGTGTTGCTGATGCACGGTTGGGAAGGGCGGCCAACGCAGTTTGCCAGCCTGATTACGGCGTTGGTCGATGCCGGTTACTCCGTGGTGGCGCTGGATGGTCCGGCTCACGGACGCTCGCCGGGCAGCGAGGCGAATGTGGTGCTCTTTGCTCGTGCCATGCTCGAAGCCGCCGCCGAATTGCCGCCATTGCAAGCGGTCATCGGCCACTCCATGGGGGGCGCCAGCGCCATGCTGGCGGTGCAGTTGGGTCTGCGCACGGAAACCCTGGTCACCATCGCCGCCCCGGCGCGGATCCTTGGTGTGTTGCGTGGATTCGCCCGCTACGTCGGACTGCCACCGAAAGCCCGCTCTGCATTCATTCGCCAGGTCGAGCAAGACGTCGGCATGCGCGCCGCGACGCTGGATGTCGCCCATTATCAACTCGATATGCCCGGCCTGATCGTCCACGCCGAAGATGACAGCATGGTCTCGGTCAAGGAGTCTCAGCTGATCCACGAAGCCTGGTTCGACAGCCGTTTGCTGCGCCTGCAAGAAGGTGGGCATCAGCGGGTGCTGGCTGACCCTCGGGTGATTGATGGCGTGTTATCACTGCTGGCCGGTCGCCGTCTGCAATCGCGCCAATCCGCTTGAGCATCCGTTACACTGCCCCGGTCGAATCGATATGACCGGGAGTGGGGCATGGGCTGGGATCGGGAAACGCCATTTATCATTGATCTGCAAGTGGACGCCGAGGACATAGACGGGTTGGGGCACGCGAACAACGCGGTCTACGTGACCTGGCTCGAACGCTGTGCCTGGCGCCACTCCCAGCGCCTGGGCCTGGACCTGGTCGAATACCGGCGGCTGGACCGGGCGATGGCGGTGGTGCGCCACGAGATCGATTACCAGGCGGCAGCCTATGAGGGCGATGAGTTGCAGTTGGCGACCTGGATTGTCGATTGGGATCAGCGCCTGAGAATGACCCGGCATTTCCAGTTGAAGCGACCCAGCGACAATTCGACCTTGCTGCGCGCGCAAACCACCTTCGTCTGTATCGAGCTGTCGAGCGGTAAACCCAAGCGCATGCCGGCAGAATTCATCGAGGGCTATGGCCCGGCGTTAACTCAATGTGGGAGCGAGCTTGCTCGCGATGAACGATAACGCGGTGTGCCGGATAAACCGTGTCGCCTGAATCGCGAGCAAGCTCGCTCCCACAGGGTCTGCGTTGTTCTGCAGTTTGCTTGCGATATCCAGTAAACTGCCGCACGTTTTTCCTCGAGTGTGTTTTTCATGCAAATTGCTTTGGCGCCCATGGAGGGGTTGGTCGACGACATCCTGCGCGATGTGCTGACCCGCGTGGGTGGTATTGACTGGTGCGTGACCGAGTTCATTCGGGTCAACGACCAGTTGCTGACACCTGCCTATTTCCACAAGTTCGGCCCGGAGTTGCTCAACGGTGCCCGGACTGCCTCCGGTGTGCCGCTGCGTGTGCAATTGCTCGGTTCCGATCCGGTGTGCCTGGCGGAAAATGCCGCGCTGGCTTGCGAGCTGGGTTCCGAAGTGATCGACCTGAACTTCGGCTGCCCGGCCAAGACCGTCAACAAATCCCGTGGTGGCGCGGTACTGCTCAAGGAGCCCGAGCTGCTCAACCAGATCGTCGAGCACGTCCGCCGCGCCGTCCCCGCGCACATTCCGGTGACCGCCAAGATGCGCCTGGGCTTCGATAGCCCGGACGGTTCGCTGGTGTGCGCTACGGCCCTGGCCGAAGGCGGTGCGGAACATATCGTGGTGCACGCGCGGACCAAGGTGGATGGCTACAAGCCGCCAGCGCACTGGGAATGGATCCCTCGCGTGCAGGATGTGGTCAAGGTGCCGGTGTTCGCCAATGGTGATATCTGGAGCGTCGAAGACTGGCGGCGTTGCCGCGAGATCAGCGGCGTTGAAGACATCATGCTCGGTCGTGGCCTGGTTTCGCGCCCGGATCTCGCCCGGCAGATCGCTGCAGCGCGGGCCGGGGAGGAGGTGGTCGAGATGACCTGGGCCGAGTTGCTGCCGCTGATCCAGGACTTCTGGCTGCAAGCCAAAGCGCAGATGACGCCGCGTCAATCGCCGGGTCGCTTGAAGCAATGGCTGGCGATGCTGACCCGCAATTATCCCGAGGCGGTAGAGCTGTTCACCGTGCTGCGCCGTGAGACCGAGCTGGATAATGTCTCGCATTTGCTGGGTCTGCCCGTGGCGGAAGCAGCCTGAAATTTTTAAAAAAAGCTGAAAAAAATCTCTTGAAATGCAATCAGCGGTCCCTATCTAAGGATTACGCGATGCCGAATTCGGGTCGCGGAGACAAAAAACCTTGCTGATTGTTTTCAGGAGATTTGAATCATGGCAACTACATTTTCGATGGCACCACTGTTCCGTTCCTCGGTAGGTTTCGATCGTTTCAACGACCTGTTCGAAACCGCCTTGCGCAATGAGCCAGGCAGCACCTATCCACCTTACAACGTGGAAAAACACGGCGACGATCTATACCGCATCGTCATTGCCGCGGCAGGTTTCCAGGAAGAAGATCTGGAGCTCGAAGTCGAGAAAGGCGTGCTGACCATCAGTGGCGGCAAACGCGACGCGAACGAAGACGTCACTTATCTGTATCAGGGCATTGCGCAGCGTGCCTTCAAACTGTCCTTCCGCCTGGCGGACCACATCGAGATCAAGGCTGCCGGCCTGAGCAACGGTCTGTTGAGCATCGACCTGTTGCGGGTGGTACCGGAAGAGGCGAAAGCCAAGCGCATCCCGATCAACGGCACGCAGAAGAAGGCTCTGCAACACTGAGCCGAGCCCGAAGCCGGGTCGTGTGATTGATCAGGTAGCCGGCCGAAACAAAAAGACCCCGACTTGTCGGGGTCTTTTTTTGCACTCATGTGAAGGAAACCGGATTTTTCCAGCCAGCACGCGTAATCGTTCGCGTGCATCGCGAGCAGGCTCGCTCCTACAGGAGTGGTGTTATTTCAGCAGTTTTTGGAACTCTTCCACCGGCAACGGCTGACTGTGCAAATACCCTTGGTAGAAATGGCACTCCAGCCCCTGTAAGAACTCCAGCTGCTCCGCTGTTTCGACCCCTTCGGCAATCACCTTCAAATCCAGGCTGTGGGCCATGGCGACGATGGCGCGGATGATCTCGGCGTCGTTCGGGTCGCTGGTGGCGTCGCGGATGAACGACTGGTCGATTTTCAGGGTGTCGACCGGCAAGCGCTTGAGGTACGTCAGCGAGGAATAGCCGGTGCCGAAGTCGTCCATGGCGAAGCTCACACCGAGTTTTTTCAGGCGGCGCATTTTGCTGATGGTGTCCTCCAGGTTCTGGATGACGATGCCTTCGGTGATTTCCAGTTTCAACAGGGAGCAGGGCAGGCCATAGCTGGACAGGCTGTTTTCGACGCGCTCGACGAAGTCGTTCTGGCGGAACTGGCGCGGGCTGATGTTCACGCACAAGCTGAATTTGTAAGGGTCTATCAAGCCTTTGTCGATCAGTTGTTTGAAGGCCTGGCAGGCTTCGTCGAGGATCCAGGTGCCGACCTCCAGAATCAGTCCGCTGTCTTCCAGCACCTTGATGAACTCGGTGGGTGACTGCCTGCCGAGCTCCGGATGATTCCAGCGCACCAAGGCCTCTGCACCGACGATGCGGTCGCCCCGGGCGTCGACCTGGGGTTGGTAATGCACGCGAAACTCACCCCGGGAAAGCGCCAGGCGCAAGTCGGTTTCCATGCGCAGGCGTTCGCTCGCGGCCTTCTGCATGGTGTTGTGGAACATCTGCGCGGTATTGCGCCCCGAGTCCTTGGCGCGATAGAGCGCGATGTCGGCGCGCTTGAGCAGGTCGGTCGGGGTCGAACCGTGATCGGGGATCAGCGCAATGCCGATGCTTGGCGTCACTTGCAGGCGCTGGCCGTCGAGGAACATCGGTTCGGACAGCAGTTCGCGGATGGTGTCGGCCAGTTCGCGTACCTGATCGCTGACCTCGCTGCGCGAGCCTTCGAGACCGCTGAGCAGTATTACGAATTCGTCACCGCCCAGACGCGCAACGGTGTCCTCCATGCGCACGCTGGCCTCCAGGCGCGCGGTGATGATTTTCAGCACGGTATCGCCCACCGGATGCCCGAGGGAGTCGTTGATGTGCTTGAAGTGGTCCAGGTCGAGGAACATCAGCGCACCACGTAAATTGTGGCGTTTGAGCAGGGCAATTTGCTGACTGAGCCGATCCATCAGCAGCGCCCGATTGGGCAGGTTGGTCAGTGAGTCGTGGTAGGCCAGATGGCGAATCTGCGCTTCGGCGTTTTTCAGCAGGCTGACGTCCCGCGCGGTCAACAGCAGGCAGGCGGTTTCATTGAGGGTGATCGGTTCCACCGAGACTTCGACGGTGAGCAGTTCGCCGCGCTTGTTGCGCCCGAGCATTTCCTGGTGATGAACCCGACCCTTGATCTGCAATTCGGCGAGCAGCGCCGAGCGTTGTTTTTCTTCGGCCCAAATTCCCACCTGATACACCGTGCGGCCCACCACTTCTTCGGCGCGGTAACCGGTCAGGCGGCAGAAACCGTCGTTGACCTCCAGATAGCGTCCGGTGTCGCGCTCGGTGATGGTGATGGCGTCGGGGCTGGAGTGGAACGCCTTGGCGAATTTCTCTTCACTGGCCTTGAGCGCCGCTTCCGAGCGCTGTTGCTGGGTGATATCGCGCAGCGTGGTGACGATGCAGGGCTGGTCGCCGACGCTGATCTGGCGGCTGGAAATCACGCAGGTCAGGACCTGTCCGTCCTTGTGCTGGACGAGTATGGCGACGTTGTTCAGGCCTTGTTCGCGGATCACTTGTTCGATCCGTCGCAGACTTTTCGCTGAAGCGTCCCACAGGCCTATTTCGTCGGCGCTGCGGCCGATCACATCGGCGGTGCTCCAGCCGAAGGTCTGGGTGAAGCTGGAGTTGATTTCAATGAACTGGCCGCTGTCCTGGTGGGTGACGCAAATCGGATCGGGGCTGACCTGGAACAGTGTGGCGAATTTCTCTTCGGAGGCCACCAGCCGTTGTTCGCGCTCCACCTGGTCAGTGATGTCGAGCAATGTACCGGCCATGCGCACCGGCACGCCGTTGTCATCGCGGTAGAGGCGGGCGCGGCTTTCCAGGTAGCGCGAGCTGCCGTCGGGCAATTGCACGCGGTAGGTCAATTGATAGTTGCCGGCCGGGCCTTCACGCAGGCTGCGGTAAGCGTCGCGCATGGTGTCGCGTTCGTTGCCGGGCACGCCTTCGAAAAACTCGTCGAAGGACTCGTGAAAGGGTTTGGCGTCCAGGCCGTGCAGTTGGGCGGCCCGTGCCGATCCGTAGAGCATGCCGCTGGGAATGTGCCAGTCCCAGGTGCCGAGCTGCGCGGAGTCCAGGGCCAGGTCGAGGCGTTCCTGGCTGTCCTTGAGGGCATGTTCGGCGACTTTGCGTTCGGTAGTGTCCAGGAACGTGCTCAGTAGATAGGGCTGGCCTTCGAGCTCGACTTTTTGCGCACTGAGGATACCGTCATGGATCTGGCCATTGCTGGCGCGAAACTGCACTTCCATGCTTACCAGGTCGCCTTTGGCCTTGGTGGCCTTGACCAGATCGGCCCGTTGCTCGGGATACACCCACAACCCCAGTTCCAGGGTGGTGCGGCCGATCGCGTTTTGTACCGGCCAACCGAACAGGCTTTCGAAATACTGGTTGGCTTCGGAGATCAGGCCGTCCTCCTGGCGGGTCAGCAGGACCATGTTCGGGCACAGGTGGAACAGTGTGGCGAAGCGTTTTTCCGAGCTGCTCAACGCCTGTTCGCGCTGACGCTGGTGGGTAATCTCGCGGATTACGCCGATCATCCGTGGCCTGCCGTGCTTGTCCGGCAACAGGCTGCCGTTGATTTCCAGCCAGTGCAGGCTGCCATCGGGCCAGCGGATGCGGTGATGCATCGCTTGCTCCAGTGGCGCGCCAGCAATGACCGCGTGGAAGGCGCGAAGGGTTTTCGCGCGATCTTCCGGGGGCAGCAGGTCGAGGTATTCCAGATCCGATGGCAATGGTTTGCGGGGGTCGAAGCCGAACAGCGCCTGCGTGCCCCGGGACCAGCTGATCTGCCCGCGCTCGATGTCCCAATACCAGGCGCCCAGGCGCGCACCGTTGAGCGCGGCCAGTAATTGCGAGGCACTTTCCCAGCTCTGTTCGGAGCTTTTCGGATCAAGTGCCTGAATTCGCGGCATCGGCGGAATACGGTCTACAGATTTCGGCATTGGCAAGCCTTGGGCTGAGTTTGGGCCTTTGTTGCAGGAATTCTCGGCTCTATAGGAGTAGCACAAGTTAGCCTTGAGTCCCTGGCGGATCGAGTTGAGCGTCCAGCAAGGCCATGAAGGCCCGCGCAGCATTCGACAGCGTCCGTTCCGTGTGCAGGATATAGCCTAGCTGGCGAGTGAGCTGTATGCCCGGTAAAGGTATGCGTGCTACCTGGTCATCGAGCATGGTGCGCGGCAAAACGCTCCAGGCCAGGCCAATCGAGACCATCATCTTGATGGTTTCCAGATAGTTGGTGCTCATGGCGATGTTTGGCGTCAGGCCCTGGGCTTCAAACAGCCGTTGCACGATGTGGTGGGTAAACGTGTTGCCGCCGGGGAATACTGCCGGGTGCCGGGCGATGTCCGCCAGGCTGACCTTGCCGCTATTGAGCAGCGAATGCTCCGGGGCGACCACGAAATCCAGCGGGTCGTCCCACACCGGGGTGGCCTTGACCAGCGCATGGGGTTCCGGTGCCAGGGTGATGACCGCCAGTTCGGCGCGGCCATGGAGAATTTCCTCGTAGGCCACTTCCGAATCGAGGAACTGAATATCCAGCGCCACCTCGGGATAACGTCGGGTGAACTCCCTTAATAAAGGCGGCAAGCGGTGCAGGCCGATGTGGTGACTGGTGGCCAGGGTCAGACGACCGGTCACCTCGCCTGTGAGGTTGGTCAGGGCGCGGCGCGTATCATCGAGAACATTCAGAATCTGGTAGGCCCGCGGCAGCAGGGCGCGCCCGGCTTCGGTCAGGCCCACTTCACGACCCAGGCGATCGAACAGCCGCACCTTCAATTGCTGCTCCAGCCCGGCGATGCGTTTGCTGATGGCCGGCTGGGTCAGGTGCAGCCGTTCGCCGGCGCCGGAGAAGCTGCCGGTTTCGGCGATGGCTATAAAGGCATTGAGGTTGGCCAGGTCCATGGTTGTATTCCAGTTGGTTATCCAAAGCATAAAAAATATGAATTTGAGTTATTTAATGTAACCCCATAGGATCAGCCTCACAAGCCAGAGGGTTATTGAGCACTTCAAGACCCGGGGCATAGAAACAAGCTGATGAGGAACCGTCTGATGGCCGGCAAAACGCTCTACGACAAGCTCTGGGATTCGCATTTGGTCAAGCAGCGCGACGATGGCTCTGCGCTGATCTACATCGATCGTCACATCATCCACGAAGTGACCTCGCCGCAAGCCTTCGAAGGCCTGCGTCTGGCCGGGCGCAAGCCATGGCGCATCGATGCCAACATCGCGACCCCGGACCACAACGTACCGACCACGCCGGAGCGCAAGGGCGGCATCGACGCCATCGTTGACCAGGTCTCGCGTCTGCAAGTGCAGACCCTCGACGACAACTGCGATGAATACGGCATCGTCGAGTTCAAGATGAACGACGTTCGCCAGGGCATCGTCCACGTCATCGGCCCGGAGCAGGGCGCGACCTTGCCGGGCATGACCGTGGTCTGCGGCGACTCCCACACCTCGACCCACGGCGCATTCGGCGCATTGGCGCACGGTATCGGTACTTCCGAGGTCGAGCATGTGCTCGCCACCCAGTGCCTGGTCGCCAAGAAAATGAAAAACATGCTGGTACGGGTCGAAGGCCAATTGCCGTTCGGCGTGACCGCCAAGGACATCGTGCTCGCCGTGATCGGCAAGATCGGCACCGCCGGCGGTAACGGCCACGCCATCGAATTCGCCGGCAGTGCGATTCGCGACCTGTCCGTGGAAGGCCGCATGACCATCTGCAACATGTCCATCGAAGCCGGCGCTCGTGTGGGCCTGGTAGCGGCTGACGAAAAAACCGTGGAATACGTCAAGGGTCGTCCTTTCGCACCGAAAGGCGCGGAATGGGATCTGGCCGTCGAAGCCTGGAAAGACCTGGTGTCTGACGCCGACGCCAAGTTCGATACTGTTGTCGAGCTCGATGCCACCCAGATCAAGCCGCAAGTCAGCTGGGGCACTTCGCCTGAGATGGTGTTGGCGGTGGATCAGAACGTGCCGGATCCTGCGAAGGAAATGGACTTGGTCAAGCGCGACTCCATCGTCCGTGCCTTGAAATACATGGGTTTGACCGCCAACCAGGCGATCACCGACATTCAGCTCGACCGCGTGTTCATCGGTTCCTGCACCAACTCGCGGATCGAAGACCTGCGTGCGGCGGCCGTGATCGCCAAGGGCCGCAAAGTGGCCTCGACCATCAAGCAGGCCATCGTCGTGCCGGGCTCGGGTCTGGTCAAAGCCCAGGCTGAATCGGAAGGCCTGGACAAGATTTTCCTCGAGGCTGGTTTCGAATGGCGCGAGCCGGGTTGCTCGATGTGTCTGGCGATGAACCCGGACCGTTTGGAGTCCGGCGAGCACTGCGCTTCGACCTCCAACCGTAACTTCGAAGGTCGTCAGGGCGCTGGTGGTCGTACTCACCTCGTCAGCCCGGCCATGGCCGCCGCAGCCGCTGTGAACGGTCGTTTCATCGACGTCCGTGAATTGATCTAAAGGAGCACAGCATGAAAGCTTTTACCCAGCACACTGGACTTGTCGCGCCTTTGGATCGTGCCAACGTCGACACCGACCAGATCATTCCGAAGCAATTCCTGAAGTCGATCAAGCGCACGGGTTTTGGCCCGAACCTGTTCGATGAATGGCGTTACCTGGATGTGGGCCAGCCTTACCAGGACAACTCCAAGCGTCCGCTGAACAAGGACTTCGTCCTTAACGCCGAGCGTTATCAAGGCGCCAGCGTACTGTTGGCCCGCGAAAACTTCGGTTGCGGCTCCAGCCGTGAACACGCGCCGTGGGCGCTGGAGGAATACGGTTTCCGCAGCATCATCGCGCCGAGCTACGCCGACATCTTCTTCAACAACAGTTTCAAGAACGGCTTGCTGCCGATCATCCTGAGCGATGCCGAAGTCGACGAACTGTTCCAGCAGGTCGAGGCCAATCCGGGTTATCAGTTGCAGGTCGATCTGCAAGCCCAGACCGTGACCCGCCCTGACGGCAAGGTGCTGAGCTTTGAAATCGACGCGTTCCGCAAGCATTGCCTGCTCAACGGCCTGGACGATATCGGCCTGACGTTGCAGGACCATGAGGCGATTGCGACGTTTGAGGCCAAGCACCGGGCTAGCCAGCCGTGGTTGTTTCGCGACGCTTGATTTTGCGTAAGGCGTAATGCCGTCATCGCGAGCAAGCTCGCTCCCACATTGGATTTGCGGTGTTCACAAAACCTGTGGGAGCGAGCTTGCTCGCGATGAGGCCAGAAAAGACACCCCAAGACTCACCCCCAAAAGGAAGTCCCCATGACCAGCACCGCCCAGCACACCCAGGTAGTCCAGAAGCAATTCGGTGAACAGGCTGCGGCCTACCTGAGCAGCGCCGTACACGCTCAAGGCACCGAATTCGCGCTGCTGCAGGCTGAGCTGGCCGGGCAGGGCGAGGCACGGGTGCTGGACCTTGGCTGCGGCGCAGGTCACGTGAGCTTTCACGTAGCCTCATTGGTGAAAGAAGTGGTGGCCTACGACCTGTCGCAGCAGATGCTCGATGTGGTGACCGCTGCCGCCATCGATCGTGGTTTGAGCAACGTGTCCACGGTCAACGGTGCCGCCGAGCGCCTGCCGTTCGCCGATGGCGAATTCGATTTCGTCTTCAGCCGTTATTCGGCGCACCATTGGAGCGATCTCGGCGTGGCGTTGCGGGAAGTGCGCCGGGTGTTGAAACCGGGCGGTGTGGCGGCGTTCGTCGACGTATTGTCACCGGGTAGCCCGCTGTTCGACACTTACCTGCAAAGCGTCGAAGTGCTGCGCGACACCAGCCATGTGCGCGATTATTCCGCCGGTGAGTGGTTGCGCCAGGTCAGTGAGGCGGGGCTGCACACGCGCAGTACCACTCGTCAGCGTCTGCGTCTGGAGTACAACAGCTGGGTCGAGCGCATGCGCACGCCTGAAGTGATGCGCGCGGCGATCCGCGAGTTGCAGCAGTCGATGGGCAATGAAGTACGCGAATATTTTGAGATTGAGGCCGATGGTTCGTTCAGTACCGATGTACTGGTGCTGATGGCTGAACGATAAGCTCTGAAAGAAGAGCGCCGAACGATAGAATTTTTCCGGGAGCGCCCCAGGGCGCACCGACAGATGACATGAGGAAAGCATGAGCAAGCAGATTCTGATTCTCCCAGGTGACGGTATTGGCCCGGAAATCATGGCCGAAGCGGTCAAGGTTCTGGAGCTGGCCAGTGACAAGTTCGCCCTGGGCTTCGAGTTGAGCCATGACGTGATCGGTGGCGCTGCCATCGACAAGCACGGCGTGCCCCTGGCCGACGAAACCCTGGAGCGTGCCCGCGCGGCCGACGCCGTGTTGCTGGGCGCCGTTGGCGGCCCGAAATGGGATGCCATCGAACGTGATATCCGCCCTGAGCGCGGCCTGCTGAAGATCCGTGCGCAACTGGGCCTGTTCGGCAACCTGCGTCCGGCGATCCTGTACCCGCAACTGGCCGAGGCTTCCAGCCTGAAGCCGGAGATCGTTTCCGGGCTGGACATCCTGATCGTGCGTGAGCTGACCGGCGGTATCTACTTCGGCGCGCCTCGCGGCACCCGCACCCTGGAAAACGGCGAGCGTCAGTCCTACGACACCCTGCCGTACAGCGAAAGCGAAATCCGTCGTATCGCCCGTGTCGGCTTCGACATGGCCATGGTGCGTGGCAAGAAGCTGTGCTCGGTGGACAAGGCCAACGTACTGGCCTCCAGCCAGCTGTGGCGTGAAGTGGTCGAGCAAGTGGCCAAGGATTATCCTGAAGTCGAACTGAGCCACATGTACGTCGACAACGCCGCCATGCAGCTGGTGCGCGCACCGAAGCAGTTCGACGTGATCGTCACCGACAACATGTTCGGCGATATCCTGTCCGACCAGGCCTCGATGCTCACCGGTTCCATCGGCATGCTGCCGTCGGCGTCCCTGGACACCAACAACAAAGGCATGTACGAGCCGTGCCACGGTTCGGCGCCGGACATCGCGGGCAAGGGCATTGCCAACCCGCTGGCGACCATTTTGTCGGTGTCGATGATGCTGCGTTACAGTTTCAACCAGCAGGCCGCGGCCGATGCCATCGAGAAAGCCGTCAGCCTGGTGCTGGATCAGGGTTTGCGCACGGGCGACATCTGGTCGGCCGGTTGCACTAAAGTCGGTACGCAGGAAATGGGTGACGCAGTAGTCGCCGCGCTGCGGAATCTGTAATCTCTCGGGCCCGCTGCCAAATTCATTACAAAGCAGCGGCCCACATTTCAAGAAGGTGTAGTTGCGATGAAACGTGTAGGTCTGATCGGTTGGCGCGGTATGGTCGGTTCCGTGCTCATGCAGCGGATGCTGGAAGAGCAGGATTTCGATCTTATCGAGCCGGTGTTTTTCACCACTTCCAATGTCGGTGGCCAAGGCCCGTCCGTGGGCAAGGACATTGCTCCGCTCAAGGACGCTTACAGCATTGAAGAGCTGAAAACCCTCGACGTGATTCTGACCTGCCAGGGTGGCGACTACACCAGCGAAGTCTTCCCCAAGCTGCGTGAAGCCGGCTGGCAGGGCTACTGGATCGACGCCGCTTCCAGCCTGCGTATGCAGGATGACGCGGTGATCGTTCTGGACCCGGTGAACCGCAAGGTCATCGACCAGCAACTGGACGCGGGCACCAAGAACTACATCGGCGGCAACTGTACCGTCAGCCTGATGCTGATGGGCCTGGGTGGCCTGTTCGAAGCCGGTCTGGTGGAGTGGATGAGCGCCATGACCTATCAGGCGGCCTCCGGTGCCGGCGCGCAGAACATGCGTGAACTGATCAAGCAGATGGGCGCGACCCACGCCGCTGTTGCCGATCAACTGGCCGATCCGGCCAGCGCGATCCTCGACATCGACCGTCGTGTTGCCGAAGCCATGCGCAGCGACGCGTACCCGACCGAAAACTTCGGCGTACCGCTGGCCGGCAGCCTGATCCCGTGGATCGACAAGGAACTGCCGAACGGCCAGAGCCGCGAAGAGTGGAAGGCCCAGGCCGAGACCAACAAGATCCTCGGTCGCTTCAAGAGCCCGATCCCGGTCGATGGCATCTGTGTGCGTATCGGCGCCATGCGCTGCCACAGCCAGGCGCTGACCATCAAGCTGAACAAAGATGTGCCGATCGCTGATATCGAAGGGCTGATCAGCCAGCACAACCCTTGGGTCAAGCTGGTGCCGAACAGCCGTGAGACCAGCATTCAGGAGCTGAGCCCGAACAAGGTCACCGGCACCCTGAACATCCCGGTTGGCCGTCTGCGCAAGCTGAACATGGGTTCGCAGTTCGTCGGCGCGTTCACCGTTGGCGACCAGTTGTTGTGGGGCGCGGCCGAACCGCTGCGCCGCATGCTGCGGATCCTGCTCGAGCGTTGATCGGTTGATGCAATGAAAGAACCCGCGCCTTGAAAGAGGTGCGGGTTTTTTTATGCAAGTAGCGTCGTCAGTGCCGGCCTCATCGCGAGCAAGCTCGCTCCCACAGAGAGTTGGAGTTGAATAGAAATTTTGTGTACACCATCAGCCCCTGTGGGAGCGAGCTTGCTCGCGATGGGGCCAGGTCAGGCACCACAGAATTGCCTGCATGCCAGTCACCCGGTAAAGTGCCGCTCCCCCCGTTTCGCCAGAGGTAAAACCCATGAGCCAGTCCATTGATATTGCCGTGATCGGCGCCACCGGTACTGTCGGCGAAACACTCGTGCAGATTCTCGAAGAGCGCGATTTCCCGATCGGCACCCTTCATCTGTTGGCCAGCAGCGAATCGGCCGGCAGTTCCGTACCGTTTCGCGGCAAGAACGTGCGGGTACGGGAAGTCGATGAGTTCGACTTCAGCAAGGTGCAGCTTGGGTTTTTCGCGGCCGGCCCGGCGGTTTCGTTGAGTTTTGCTTCCCGCGCGACCGATGCCGGATGCTCGGTGATCGATCTCTCCGGTGCCTTGCCGGCCGAAAAGGCGCCGCAGGTCGTGCCTGAGGCGAACGCCCAGGTGTTGGCTGGCTTGAAAAAACCGTTTCAGGTCAGCAGTCCAAGTCCGTCGGCCACCACGCTGGCGGTGGTGCTCGCGCCGCTGATGGATTTGCTCGATTTGCAGCGCATCAGCCTGACCGCCAGCCTGGCGGTATCGGCCCAGGGCCGCGAAGCCGTGAGCGAGCTGGCGCGGCAGACCGCCGAGCTACTGAATGTGCGGCCGCTGGAGCCGAAATTCTTTGATCGGCAGATGGCCTTCAACCTGTTGGCCCAGGTCGGCAAACCGGATGAGCAAGGCCATACGTTGCTGGAAAAGCGCCTGGTGCGTGAGCTGCGTCAGGTCATGGCGCGGCCGTCATTGAAGATTTCTGTCACTTGCATTCAAGCCCCGGTGTTTTTTGGCGATAGCTATAGCGTGACCCTGCAGTCCGCGAGTGAAATCGACCTGGTGAAAATCAATGCGGCCCTGGAAGACGCACCCGGCATCGAGCTGGTGGAAGCCGGCGATTACCCGACCCCGGTGGGCGATGCGGTAGGGCAGGATGTGGTCTACGTCGGTCGGGTTCGCCAGGGTATCGACGACCCGTCGGAACTTAATCTGTGGCTGACGTCAGATAACGTACGCAAAGGCGCGGCGCTCAACGCTGTGCAGCTGGCTGAGTTGTTGCTTAAAGACCTGCTGTAAAAGATACTTTGCAACAATTTGTCGATTGATTCCGGGCGAGCCTATGCTTGCCGGAGTGCTGAAGGCGAGCCGCTCTGCGGGGCTTTGCCGGGCATTAATGAAATGACCGCGCGCGACGACTCTCGCCGTTGCGCGCAATGCCTTACGGCAGCGACTATCAATACCTTCTCGCTGGCCGAGGAATGTTCAAACTAAGGATGAGCTAATGGTTCAAGTTCGCAAACTGGTGTTAGCAATAGCGGCCGCCTCGGCGCTGTCCTCCGGTATGGCGCATGCCCTCGGGCTCGGGGAGCTGACCCTGAAATCGACGCTGAACCAGCCGTTGGTGGCGGAAATCGAATTGCTCGACGTCAAGGAACTCACCGCTGCCGAAGTGGTGCCGAGCCTGGCCTCACCAGACGATTTCGCCAAGGCCGGTGTCGACCGCCAGGCGTTTCTGAACGACTTGACCTTCACCCCGGTGCTAAACGCCAGCGGCAAAAGCATCCTGCGCGTGACCTCCAGCAAGCCACTCTCCGAACCCATGGTGAAGTTCCTGGTTCAGGTCATGTGGCCGAACGGTCGTTTGCTGCGCGACTACAGTGTGCTGCTCGATCCGTCCAAATTCTCGCCGCAAACCGCTGAAGCGGCTGCGCAACCGACGTCAACGGTTGCCGCACCCGTAACCGGTGCGACCAAGGCGTCCCAATACACCACCACACCGCGCGATACCCTGTGGGAAATCGCCGCGAAGGCGCGTAATGGCGGTTCGATCCAGCAAACCATGCTCGCCATCCAGGCGCTGAACCCGGACGCCTTCATTGACGGCAACATCAACCGCTTGAAAACCGGCCAGGTGCTGCGCCTGCCGGACCAGGCGCAGAGCGCCGGCCTGCCGCAACCCAAGGCCATTGCCGAAGTAGCCGCGCAAAACAAGGCCTGGCGTCAGGGTCGTCGTTATGTGGCGAAACCCGGGGCAGGGCAGCAGCAGCTCGACGCCACCAATCGCGCACGCACCGATGGTGCTCCGGCTCAAGCGGCCACCGACAAGCTGAGCCTGGTTTCTGCCGAGTCCGGCAAGAACCGTGGCAAAGGTCCTGTCGGCGATGCCAGGGCCCTCGGCAACAAGCTGGCGGTGACCCAGGAAAGCCTCGACACCAGTCGTCGTGATAATGCCGAACTGAAGAGCCGCATGGCCGACCTGCAAAGCCAGGTGGACAAGCTGCAGCGCCTGATTGAGCTGAAGAACAACCAATTGGCCAAGTTGCAGGCCGAGGGCGCAAATGGCGCCCCGGCTGCTGCGACGGCTCCGGCAATGTCGGCCGAACTTGCTGCCAACCCGGCCGCAGCGCCTGCTCCGGCTGACACTGCACCAGCGTCCGAGGCAACTCCGGCGTCGGCCGAGAAGCCCGTTGAGGCAACACCGGCAGCATCCGACGATCAGAAATTCAATGAGTTGCTGACCAATCCGGTGCTCCTGGGCCTGGTGGGTGGCGGTGCGGTGATTCTACTGCTCTTGCTGCTGTTGCTGGCGCGCCGCCGCAAAGCCCTGCAAGAAGCCGAAAAGCATATGCGCATGGCGCGTGCCTTGGCCGAAGAACAGCCGTTCTCGGCCGATTTCGACTTGCCGGAAACCAGCTTCGAAGGCCTGGAAGTTCCGTCGCCGAGCGTGAAGCTGGCGACTGCACCGACGCCTGCTCCCGCGCCAGCGCCGGTCGTTGCTCCAGTCGTGATGACCACGCCGATCGCCGCGCCATTGGTGGCGCCGGCTGCCGAGCGTTCCGACGACGTGCTGGGCCAGGCCCAGTCGCACATCAATGCCGGTCGCTTGAACCAGGCTGCCGCGTTGCTGGAGGACGGCGTCAAGCAGGAGCCCAAGCGCAGTGACCTGCGCTTGAAACTGATGGAAGTCTACGGCCAGCAAGGCGATCGCGATGCGTTCGTCGGCCAGGAGCGTCAGTTGGTGGCCAATGGCGATAACTTTGCCCAGGTTGAAAAGCTCAAAAGCCGCTTCCCGGCCATGGCGCTGGTGGCTGCCGGTGGTATCGCCGCAGCCGCCGTTGCCGCCGAGCTGGACGCGCAATACGTCAAGGATCTGTTGCTCGATGAGCCGCAAGCACCGGCGCCAGAGCCAGAACCGGCGACGTTCGAGGATGACCTCGACAGCGCCTTCGACCTGAGCCTGGATGATCTGGACGCGATCACGCCTGTGGCGCCGGCACCTGCGCCGGAGCCTGAAGTGGCGGCGCTGGCAGACCTGGATGAATTCCCGCTGGATGACGATCTGAGTTTTGAGTCGGTGTTGCAGCAACAGACTGAAATCAAGGAAAACCTCGATGATCTGTCGGACTTCGACCTGGACCTGGATCTCGGTGCAGAACCGTTGCCGGCGATACTGGCTGAAGATGATTTCCTGCTGGATCTGGACGAAGGCGTGAAGGACTTTCCGGTCGCCGAAACCCCGGCTGTTCCCGAGGTTGCACTGGATGATCTGGAATTACCGGCCGATTTCGACCTGTCGCTGGCCGATGAAATGGACGCGCCGGATGCGTTCGAAGCAGAGTTGGATGATGTCAACGCCGAGCTGGAGAGCCTGTCCAACAGCATCGGCGAGCCGACCTTCACCGAAGCAGATGCCGCGCTGGGCGACGATGATGACTTCGACTTCCTCTCGGGCACTGACGAAGCCGCCACCAAGCTCGATCTGGCTCAGGCCTATATCGACATGGGCGACAGCGACGGTGCCCGCGACATCCTCAATGAAGTGGTAAGCGAAGGCAGTGCCGAGCAGAAGAGTGAAGCCGAGGAAATGCTTTCGCGCCTGGCTTGAGTGTTCGGTAGGTTGTAAACAGAGCGGCAGCCTATTGAGGCTGCCGTTTTTGTTTGGTCCATGAATTGATGTCGTCTGCGGTGGCCCCTTCGCGGGCAAGCCCGCTCCCACAATGGTTTTGTGTTGACCACAAAATGTGCATCCACTAAAGATCCCCTGTGGGAGCGAGCTTGCTCGCGATGAGGCCCTAACATTCACTCCAGTCCCTCAGTTGTACTGGCATCCCCTCCAGTCGGCCTTATAATGCCCGCCTTTGGTACATCAGCAGGCTGTCCCTCCTTGGCAAATATAGATAACCCGGCCGCCGAAATGGCAGCCGACGGCTTTTTCCGCATCGCGCTGGGCGTCGAATACAAGGGCTCGCGCTACCGCGGCTGGCAGCGCCAGGCGTCCGGGGTGCTCACCGTGCAGGAAACCCTCGAAAACGCCTTGTCCAAAGTCGCCGATTCACCCGTTTCGCTGATGTGCGCCGGGCGTACCGATGCCGGGGTGCATGCCTGCGGACAGGTGGTGCATTTCGACACCCAGGTCGAGCGTTCGATGAAGGCCTGGACCATGGGCGCCAACATCAACTTGCCCCACGACGTCAGTGTCAGTTGGGCCAAGGTCATGCCAGCGCATTTCCATGCGCGGTTCAAGGCCATTGCCCGGCGTTATCGCTATGTGATCTACAACGATCAGATCCGCCCCGCACACCTGAACGAAGAAGTGACCTGGAACCACCGTCCGCTGGACGTCGAGCGCATGGCCGAGGCCGCCCAGTACCTGCTCGGCACCCATGATTTCAGCGCGTTTCGCGCCGGCCAGTGCCAGGCCAAGTCGCCGATCAAGGAGCTGCACCACCTGCGCGTCACCCGTCACGGCAAGATGATCGTGCTGGATATTCGCGCCAGCGCCTTCCTGCATCACATGGTGCGCAACATTGCCGGCGTGCTGATGACCATTGGTGCTGGTGAGCGTCCGGTGGAGTGGATGAAAGAGGTGTTGGAGAGCCGGATTCGGCGGACCGGTGGCGTGACCGCGCATCCATTCGGTTTGTATCTGGTTCAGGTCGAGTACCGTGACGAGTTCCAATTACCCGAGCGCTACATCGGTCCACACTTCCTGACCGGTTTCTCGGAACTTGGCGGCTGACGCCCTCGGATGCTTTTGTTACCATCCGGGACTTTCCCGGATTTGTCTTGGAGTTGTGTCGACATGTCAGCCGTTCGCAGCAAGATCTGTGGGATTACCCGCATGGAAGATGCGTTGGCAGCCGTCGAGGCCGGGGCGGATGCCATCGGATTCGTGTTCTACGCCAAAAGCCCCCGTGCGGTGACGTTCCAGCAGGCGCGCTCGATCATCAAGGCGCTGCCGCCGTTCGTAACCACCGTGGGCTTGTTCGTCAATGCGAGCCGTTGCGAATTGGGTGAAATTCTCGACGCGGTGCCCCTGGACCTGCTGCAATTTCACGGCGATGAAAGCGCGGCCGAGTGCGAAGGTTGGCACCGCCCGTACATCAAGGCGCTGCGGGTCAAGGCGGGTGATGACATCGCCGCGGCCTGTGATGCCTATGCCAGTGCCAGCGGGATCTTGCTCGATACCTATGTCGAAGGCGTTCCCGGAGGAACCGGTGAGGCATTTGACTGGTCACTGATACCGCAAGGCTTGAGCAAGCCGATCATTCTGGCGGGCGGTCTGACGCCGGATAACGTCGCCGAAGCGGTTGCGCGCGTTCGACCTTACGCCGTGGATGTCAGCGGCGGGGTAGAGGCGAGCAAGGGCATCAAGGATCACGCAAAGATTCAGGCATTTATCAAAGCGGTACGCGGTAGCACCTGTTGATGTGACGGCTGGCAGACTGCCGCCGTCCACTGCACTGTACAAAGCGGATGCACTGCACACAGCAGGCAGATCCGAGGGTTTGTGGTTGCACGCAGGTCATGTTTCGCGCTGACCGTGGCAGTCCATCGACCGTCGCCGCACACATGAATTTAGCGCTAGGGCATACACGGGGCCGCGAACCAGAGCGTTCGGGCCGCCGGTACTGGAGAAAGAAAGCATGAGCAACTGGTTAGTAGACAAACTGATCCCTTCGATCATGCGTTCCGAGGTCAAAAAGAGCTCGGTGCCTGAAGGTCTTTGGCACAAATGCCCGTCTTGCGAGGCTGTGCTTTATCGTCCAGAGTTGGAAAAGACCCTGGACGTTTGCCCCAAGTGCAACCATCACATGCGTATCGGCGCCCGCGCTCGTATCGACATTTTTCTCGACGTTGAAGGTCGTACCGAGCTGGGTGCGGACCTGGAGCCGGTTGACCGTCTGAAATTCCGCGACGGCAAGAAGTACAAGGACCGCCTGACCGCTGCACAAAAGCAGACCGGTGAAAAAGATGCGCTGGTTTCCATGAGCGGCACTTTGCTGGGCATGCCGGTCGTGGTTTCGGCGTTCGAGTTTTCCTTCATGGGCGGTTCGATGGGCGCCATCGTCGGTGAGCGTTTCGTTCGCGCCGCCAACTACGCCCTGGAAAAACGTTGCCCGATGATCTGCTTCGCCGCTTCCGGCGGTGCGCGGATGCAGGAAGCGCTGATTTCCCTGATGCAGATGGCCAAGACCTCCGCGGTGCTGGCGCGTTTGCGTGAAGAGGGCATCCCGTTCATCTCGGTGTTGACCGATCCGGTCTACGGCGGCGTTTCCGCCAGTCTGGCGATGCTGGGTGACGTGATTGTCGGTGAGCCGAAGGCGTTGATCGGTTTTGCCGGTCCGCGTGTGATCGAGCAAACCGTGCGTGAAAAACTGCCGGAAGGCTTCCAGCGCAGCGAGTTCCTGCTGGAGCACGGTGCCATCGACATGATCATCGATCGTCAGGAGCTGCGTCCGCGTCTGGGCAACCTGCTGGCGCAAATGATGGGTCTGCCAACGCCGAAGTTCGTGGCTGCACCTATCGAGCCGATCGTGGTTCCACCGGTACCTGTCGGCCTATGACCCAACGTACCCTTGGCGAATGGCTCGCCTACCTCGAGCAGTTGCACCCTTCGGCCATCGACATGGGCCTGGAGCGGTCGCAGCAGGTAGCGTCCCGCATGGGACTGGGCAAGCCGGCGCCGCGGGTGATTACGGTCACCGGGACCAACGGCAAGGGTTCCACCTGTGCGTTCGTGGCGTCCTTGCTGCGGGCCCAGGGCTTGAAAGTGGGGGTTTACAACTCCCCGCACCTGCTGCGTTACAACGAGCGGGTGCAGGTCAATGGCGTCGAAGCCACTGACGCCGAGCTGTGCGAGGCCTTTGTCGCGGTAGAGGCCGGGCGCGGCGATACTTCCCTGACTTACTTCGAAATGGGCACCCTGGCGGCGTTCTGGCTATTCCAGCGTTCAGGGCTCGATGCTGTGGTGCTGGAAGTCGGTCTTGGCGGTCGCCTGGATACGGTCAACGTGGTGGACGCCGATGTGGCGCTGGTCACCAGTATTGGCGTCGATCATGCGGATTACCTCGGTGATACACGAGAGTCCGTGGCCTTCGAGAAGGCCGGTATTTTCCGTCAGGGCGCGCCTGCGCTCTGCGGCGATCTGAATCCTCCACAACCTCTGCTGGACAAGGCGCGCGAGCTAAAATGCCCGTTTTTCCTGCGTGGGCGCGATTTTGATCTCGGTATGACCGATCACAACTGGCAGTGGCGCGGTGTCGATGCGCAAGGGCGTGCAGTTGAACTGCGCGACTTGCCACTGCTCGATCTGCCGATGGAAAACGCTGCGCTGGCGATGCAGGCGTACCTGCTGCTCGGCTTGCCTTGGGTGGATGCGCAGATTATCGAGGCGCTGCGGGCAACGAAGGTAGTCGGTCGCCTGGATCGCCGTGAGTTCGAGTGGCTAGGCAAGCGCTTGAATCTATTGCTGGATGTGGGGCATAACCCCCATGCGGCGGAGTATCTGGCTCGTCGTCTGGCCAGTCGCCCGCCGGTCGGCAAGCGCCTGGCGGTGTTCGGGCTGTTGGCGGACAAGGATCTGGATGGTGTTGTCGGCGAATTGAATGCTAGTGTCCAGCACTGGGCTGTCGCACCGCTGGATTCGCCTCGAGCGCGTCCGGTTGCGGATTTGCACGGCGCTCTGCAGGGTCTGGGTGCTTCGGTCACGTCATACGAAAGTGTCGCGGCCGCCCTGGAAGGGCAGTGCGCGCGGGCCACGAGCGACGACGAAATCCTGTTGTTCGGATCATTTTATTGTGTCGCCGAGGCCCTTGAATGGCTGGCCCGGCGCTCCACGGAGGACGCGGCAAATGGCATTGCTGGATAAGGCATACAAGCAGCGCATGGTTGGCGCCCTGGTGTTGGTCGCGCTGGCAGTGATTTTTCTGCCGATGCTGTTTTCCCGCCAGGACGAACAGCGCCAGGTGACGGTCGAAGCGCCGGCGGCTCCGCGGGCGCCTGCGATGCCCCAGGTGCAGGTCGAGCCCGTGGTGGTGCCCGAGCCGCAAGCCTTGCCTCAGGAACCCGTGCCGAGCGATGACGAAATCGCCCAGCAGGAATCGGCGGTGCCAAGTGCGCCGGTAGTTCCAGCACCAGCGGCTCCAGCGCCAGCGGCCAAACCGGCTGCACCGGCGCCAGTCCCGGCTCTGGCCGCCAAACCTGCGACAGCGCCTGCCCAGCCGATCACCGCAGCACCGGGCAAGCCGGACACCACGCAAAGCCGTGTCGATGCCAATGGTTTGTCTGTCAGCTGGTCGGTGCAACTGGCCAGCCTGTCGAGTCGTGAAAGCGCGGAAAAACTTCAGAAAACCCTGCGCAGCCAGGGTTACAACGCCTACATCCGTACCGCCGACGGCAAAAACCGGGTGTTTGTCGGGCCGTTGATCGAGCGCGCTGAGGCCGACCGCCTGCGTGACTTGCTGAACCGCCAGCAGAATCTCAAGGGGTTTGTGGTGCGCTTTCAACCGGAACGTGGCTAAAACTATCGCCCCGATATGAAATGCACTGGCAATAGCAGCTTACCGATAAGCACGGGCTCTGCTAAAATGCGCCGCCTTATCCGTCTGTAGGCTGCACTGTGCCATTTACCTGGGTTGACTGGGCGATCGTAGCGATCGTCGCCATCTCCGCATTGATCAGTCTGAGCCGCGGCTTCGTCAAAGAAGCATTGTCGCTGCTGACCTGGATCATCGCAGGAGTCGTTGCCTGGATGTTCGGTGGCTCACTGTCCGAGTACCTCGGCGGGTACATTCAAACGCCATCGGCTCGTATAATCACGGGCTGTGCCATCATGTTTGTCGCCACTTTAATCGTAGGCGCAATGATCAATTATCTTATCGGCGAACTGGTTCGCGTCACCGGGCTCTCCGGGACCGACCGATTCCTCGGCATGGCCTTCGGCGCCGCGCGTGGCGGGTTGCTGGTGGTCATCGCCGTCGGGCTGTTGAGCCTGGGGCCGGTACAGCAGGACGGGTGGTGGAAAGAGTCACAGCTCGTGCCAAAATTTTTATTGGTCGCCGACTGGTCCAAAAACCTGATCCTCGGGTGGAGCAGTCAGTGGCTTGCCAGCGGAATCAGCGTACCCGCTGATATACCGTTCAAGGAGCACCTCTTGCCGATGGCCAAAACGCCTCAGTGAGTTGTGTTCAGTTCAGATCCATTAAGTAGGGGTTGCGTCGCATGTGTGGCATCGTCGGTATCGTCGGTAAGTCGAACGTCAATCAGGCGCTGTATGACGCGCTAACCGTCCTCCAGCACCGCGGCCAGGACGCTGCCGGTATCGTGACCAGCCACGATGGCCGGTTATTCCTGCGCAAGGACAACGGCCTGGTGCGTGACGTGTTCCATCAGCGTCACATGCAGCGCCTGGTCGGTCACATGGGTATTGGCCATGTGCGCTACCCGACCGCGGGCAGCTCGACCTCGGCCGAAGCTCAACCGTTTTACGTCAACTCGCCTTACGGCATCACCCTGGCGCACAACGGTAACCTGACCAACGTTGAACAACTGGCCAAGGAGATTTACGAATCTGACCTGCGCCACGTCAACACCAGCTCCGATTCGGAAGTGCTGCTGAACGTGTTCGCTCACGAACTGGCCCAGCGCGGCAAGTTGCAGCCAACCGAAGAAGACGTGTTCGCCGCTGTGACTGACGTGCACAACCGTTGTGTCGGTGGCTACGCCGTCGTGGCGATGGTGACCGGCTACGGCATCGTCGGTTTCCGCGACCCGCACGGCATCCGTCCGATCGTGTTCGGCCAGCGTCACACCGACGAAGGCGTCGAGTACATGATCGCCTCCGAAAGCGTTTCCCTGGACGTGCTCGGCTTCACCCTGATTCGCGACCTGGCACCGGGCGAAGCGGTCTACATCACTGAAGACGGCAAGCTGCACACCCGTCAGTGCGCGACCAACCCGTCGTTGACTCCGTGCATTTTCGAACATGTGTACCTGGCGCGTCCGGATTCGATCATCGACGGCGTGTCGGTCTACAAGGCCCGCCTGCGCATGGGTGAGAAGCTGGCCGAGAAGATCCTGCGCGAGCGTCCGGATCACGATATCGACGTGGTCATCCCGATCCCGGACACCAGCCGCACCGCGGCCCTGGAACTGGCGAACCACCTGGGCGTGAAGTTCCGCGAAGGCTTCGTGAAGAACCGCTACATCGGCCGGACCTTCATCATGCCGGGCCAGGCTGCGCGCAAGAAGTCGGTACGCCAGAAGCTCAATGCCATCGAGCTGGAATTCCGCGGCAAGAACGTGATGCTGGTGGATGACTCCATCGTTCGCGGTACCACTTGCAAGCAGATCATCCAGATGGCCCGCGAAGCTGGCGCCAAGAACGTGTACTTCTGCTCTGCGGCCCCAGCGGTTCGCTACCCGAACGTCTATGGCATCGACATGCCGAGCGCTCACGAACTGATCGCCCACAACCGTTCGACCCAGGACGTGGCTGACTTGATCGGCGCTGACTGGCTGATTTATCAGGATCTGCCTGACTTGATCGAAGCGGTCGGTGGCGGCAAGATCAAGATCGACAAGTTCGATTGCGCGGTGTTCGATGGCCAGTACGTCACCGGCGACGTCGACGAGGCTTACCTGAACAAGATCGAGCAGGCACGCAACGATGCCTCCAAGGTCAAGACGCAGGCAGTCAGTGCGATCATCGATCTGTACAACAACTGAGTATCTACCGGCCCTGAGGGGCCGGTTTTGTATCTGGCAAAAAGAACTTCATCTATCAAGAGCAGGGCAAGGAGTGAGAGCATGAGTCAGGAATGGGATGCCGGTCGGCTGGACAGCGACCTCGAAGGTGTAGCGTTCGATACCCTGGCCGTACGCGCCGGTCAGCACCGTACGCCGGAAGGCGAACACGGTGATCCGATGTTCTTCACCTCCAGCTACGTGTTTCGTACCGCCGCCGACGCCGCTGCGCGCTTCGCTGGCGAAGTGCCGGGCAACGTTTATTCGCGCTACACCAACCCGACCGTACGCGCGTTCGAAGAGCGCATCGCCGCGCTGGAAAGCGCCGAGCAGGCCGTGGCCACCGCCACCGGTATGGCCGCGATCATGGCTGTGGTGATGAGCCTGTGCAGCGCCGGTGATCACGTGCTGGTGTCGCGTAGCGTATTCGGCTCGACCATCAGCCTGTTCGAAAAGTACTTCAAGCGCTTCGGCATCGAAGTCGATTACGTGGCCCTGGCGGATTTGTCCGGCTGGGACGCGGCGATCAAGGCCAATACCAAATTGCTGTTCGTCGAGTCGCCGTCCAACCCGCTGGCCGAATTGGTCGACATCGCCGAACTGGCGAAAATCGCGCACACCAAAGGCACGATGCTGGTGGTCGACAACTGCTTCTGCACCCCGGCCTTGCAGCAGCCGCTGAAAATGGGCGCGGACATCGTCGTGCACTCGGCCACCAAGTTCATCGATGGCCAGGGCCGTTGCATGGGCGGCGTGGTCGCCGGTCGCAGCGAGCAGATGAAAGAGGTGGTGGGCTTCCTGCGTACCGCCGGGCCGACCCTGAGCCCGTTCAATGCCTGGATCTTCCTCAAGGGCCTGGAAACCCTGAACCTGCGGATGAAGGCCCATTGTGCCAACGCCCAGCAACTGGCCGAATGGCTGGAGCAGCAGGAAGGCATCGAGAAAGTCCATTACGCCGGTCTCAAGAGTCATCCACAGCACGAACTGGCGCTGCGCCAGCAGAAGGGTTTCGGTGCGGTCGTCAGTTTTGAAGTGAAGGGTGGTAAAGAGGGCGCCTGGCGCTTTATCGATGCCACGCGCCTGATTTCGATCACCGCCAACCTGGGCGACAGCAAGACCACCATCACCCATCCGAGCACCACGTCCCATGGTCGCCTGGCGCCGCAGGAACGTGAAGCGGCGGGCATTCGTGACAGCCTGATCCGCGTTGCGGTCGGTCTGGAAGACGTGGCGGACCTGCAAGCCGATCTGGCGCGCGGTCTGGCTGCGTTGTGATCGAGTTGCCTGCACCGACCACCGGCTCGAATGGCCGCGTAGCGCTGGTGACCGGCGCTGCGCGGGGCATTGGCCTGGGGATCTCGGCCTGGCTGATCAGCGAAGGCTGGCAAGTCGTGTTGACGGATCTGGACCGCGAGCGCGGCTCGAAAGTGGCGAAGGTGCTGGGTGACAACGCCTGGTTCATCACCATGGATGTCGCCAGCGAGGGGCAGGTCGCACTGGGCGTGGCCGAGGTGCTCGGCCAGTTCGGGCGCCTGGATGCACTGGTCTGCAATGCCGCGGTTGCCGATCCGCATAACATCACTCTGGAAAGCCTCGACTTGGCTCACTGGAATCGGGTGTTGGCGGTGAACCTCAGCGGGCCGATGTTGCTGGCCAAGCACTGTGCGCCGTACCTGCGCGCTCACAGCGGTGCCATCGTCAATCTGGCCTCGACCCGCGCCGGGCAGTCTGAACCCGACACAGAGGCTTACGCGGCGAGCAAGGGCGGTTTGTTGGCCCTGACGCATGCGTTGGCGATCAGTCTTGGCCCGGAGATCCGGGTCAATGCCGTCAGCCCTGGCTGGATCGATGCGCGCGATCCTTCGGTGCGGCGTGCCGAACCCTTGACCGAAGCCGATCATGCCCAGCATCCGGCGGGCAGGGTAGGGACGGTCGAGGATGTCGCGGCGATGGTGGCCTGGCTGCTGTCGAGGAACGCCGGGTTTGTCACCGGCCAGGAATTCGTGGTCGATGGCGGCATGACCAAGAAGATGATTTACAGCGAGTGATGGGGGCAGGGTGCGGTTTTCGGCATTTGATGTTGAATGTGCTGCCCTCATCGCGAGCAAGCTCGCTCCCACAGAGGGAGAGAGCATGCTT